>CAIRFY010000067.1 GCA_903877945.1 uncultured Oscillochloris sp.
CGGGGACGCGGGGACGCGGGGACGCGGGGACGCGGGGACATCCCCTCACCGTGTCACCGTGTCACCGTGTCACCGTGTCACCCCCTCACCGCGTCAGGTGCCATCGCCCGCAGAAAGTTCGCAACTGTCTGCTGGGCCATCTCCTCGGGCAAGACGTTCTGGATCTCGGGTTGCTCAAAGATGTAATTCGTAAGCATGTAGGCGATGATCGGGCCAGCCAGCAGGCGCGCGGCGATGTGCGGGTTCATGCGGCGCAGCCGCCCGGCGTCCATCTGGCGTTCCATGTAGGTTGCCAGGATGCGTAGCCCGCGCCCTGGCCCAATATCGCTGACCATACTGGCCACGCGCTTGTTGTGCATCGACTCGGCGATCACCACCCTGGCGATTGCCACTGTCGGCCATTGGTGGATTGCACCCAGCAGCTTGCGCGCCAGTTCGGGCAGGGCCACCTCTGGCGGCTGATCCATCATCGCCTCCGCCGAGTCCATAATCTTGATCAGTGGCATCTGCTCTAGGATGACCTGGTGCAACAGATCGACTTTATCTCTAAAGTAGTGATAGATCAGCCCCGGCGAGCCGATCTTGGCTGCCTCGGCGATATCTTTGTTCGATGCGCTGTCGAAGCCCTTTGCCGCAAATGCATCCAGGGCACCACGGATGATCTGCTGGCGGCGCTCCTCGTAGTCCTGCTCGTCACGCGGCGGCATAGACGCCTCCGTACACTATTGATTGACTGGTCAATCAATAGTGTACCGCGCCAAAGGTGCAGAGTCAAGGCACCGCCTCTTCGATCCAGGGCCAATAGGTGAGAGGTATTGGGACTAGTCCCTGGTGATCTCGCGGGAGATTACTAGGCGCTGGATCTCGCTGGTGCCCTCGTAGATCTCGGTAATCTTCGCGTCGCGAAAGAAGCGCTCAACCGGGTACTCCTTGGAGTAGCCGTTTGAGCCGTGCAGCTGCACCGCCTTGGTCGCCGTCCACATCGCTGTCTCCGAGGCGAAGACCTTGGCCATTGCCGCGTCCTTAACGTAATCGAGACCCTGATCCTTACGCCAGGCAGCCTCGTAGACGAGCAGACGGGCGGCCTTAATTCGGGTAGCCATATCGGCCAGGGTAAACCCAACGGCCTGGAACTCGTGGATGGGCTTGCCGAACTGCTCGCGGATCTTGGTATAGCCGAGGGCGGCCTCGTAGGCTCCCTGGGCGATACCAAGAGCCTGGGCGGCGATGCCGATGCGCCCGGCGTTAAGGATGGTCATGGCGATCTTAAAGCCCTGGCCCTCCTCGCCGAGGCGCTGCGAAACCGACACGCGACAGTCGTCGTAGGCCATCTGTGAGCTATGGGCGCTGCGGATGCCCAGCTTATTTTCGACCTTCACGACGCGGCATCCGGGCTGGTGGGTATCAATCAGAAATGCGGTAATCCCCTTGACGCCCTTGGAGGCGTCGGTCATGGCCATAAGAACGATGGTGTCGGCGTGGTCGCCGTTCGTCACCCAGTTCTTTACCCCGTTGATCACATAGAAATCGCCGTCGCGGACGGCGGTCGTCTTCTGGGCGGCGGCGTCGGAGCCAGCGCCGGGTTCGCTGAGCGAGAAGGCACCGAGAGTGCGACCAGTGGCCAGGGGCGCGAGGATCTCGCGCTTCTGCTCCTCGGTGCCGAACTTCTCAATGCCATAGCAGACCAGGGAGTTATTCACCGAGGCGATCACGCCGAGGGATGCATCCACCCGGCTGAGTTCCTCGATCACAATCGCGTAGGAGATATAGTCGAGTCCGGCGCCGCCGTTCTCCTCCTTCACCGCCACGCCGAGCAAGCCGAGCTCGCCCATCTGCTTCACCAGGGCATCGGGCCAGATGCCGTGTTCGTCGCGCTCAGCGACCGTGGGCCGAGCCTCTTTCTCAACAAACTGGCGCACCATATCGCGAAGCATCTGCTGATCATCGTTGAGTCGAAAGTCCATCGCGTTGCCTCCTCTTTGACGCTGTGATGTACGGCGAATTCGGCCCCATTCTACGCGAGAATATCCCGTGCGGCAAGGTGGCGAGATCTGGGAGATGCCACGCGCACGCGTGCCTCCGGCTCGGGCCTGATCTTCTGGTACCATAACAGGGCCAGTGTCACCGTGGCATCGGCCCTGCTGATTTTGCGCAAGGAGCCGCGTGAGCATTCGCATCACTCTCCCCACGTCGCTTGGTACCGAAGTCGCCCGAGCTGCTCGCGCCCTGGTGAACATCTGCAATCAGGCCGAAAACCTGGATTTGCCGATCATCCCTGCGGCGGATCCAGACTCTACGATGCTGCTGGCTCATCATGGAGACGACCTGATTGGGGTGGCCCAGATAGACTTCGGCCCCGAGGCGGAAGCATGTCTTTGCGTAGACCCGGCCTGGCGCCGTCGTGGGGTTGGCAGGAGTCTGGCGACGTTGGTAAACGCCCACGTCGCCAGTCGTGGCGCGGGCGATGCTATTTTTGTGTCTGATCTGGTCGCCGAGTCAGGGTGCGCCTTCGCCGACGCTCTCGCTGCTCGCCTCATTTTTGCCGAACACCGCCTTGATCTCGATCTGGCGGCTGTGCCACCCGCGCCCGCGCCCATGCCCGGCCTGCGCATCCGTCTCGCTGTTCCCACCGATGCAGACGGCCTCGTTACCGTACTGGCCGCCGCCTTCGGCGACCCGCTGCCGATGGTGCGGAGCTTCGTCGCTCGGCGGCTCGCCCACCCAACAAACCGTTTCATCCTGGGCATCCTTAATGAGCGGCTGGTGGGCACCCTGCGCCTGACCGAGGACAATGGCTGGATCTACGTGACCACCTTCGGTGTCCTGCCCGATCTTCACGGGCGCGGCGTGGGCCGACACCTGCTCCTGTATACCCTCAGCCAGTTGATCGCCAAGGGGCAGGGCCGCATTCGGATTGAGGTTGAGACGACGAACGTCTCTGCCCAGGGTCTCTACGAGTCAAGCGGATTTCGCCGTGGCCGCACCTATGCCTACCACCGCATACCCACTGACGAATGATCAGCCGAGGGGACTGAGGGACGGTGCATCAGCCCTGCGAATGACACATCACCACGGTGCGAGCGTGCTATTATGGGAGCAGTAGGTAGAAACTTGCACAGGAGTTGATGATGCACTCCGCCCGTAACCCCTTCACGCTCGATGTTTTTGGCCTGCCAGCGGATCCGCTTACGGCGCTGGACATGGTTCTCTCTGCGGCGCTCACCGCCGGGGGCGTTGGGCACATCCTGCTCACGCCGATCTTTTGTGCTGACGAAAGCGCGCTGAACCAGGTGTGGTTCGCTGGCTCGGGCCTGGGGCTGGCGTTCCTGGGCTTGCTTAACATTGCCCGCGTGCGCGGTGACGCCAACGCACGCGGATTCTGCAAGGTGGCGAACCCTGCCGGTACCGTGTTCTTCGGCGTGGCGGTAAACCAGACCCGCAGCGCGCAGACGGTTGCCGGGCTGATCCTTAGCACGGCTCTGTCCGCCCTGTCACTTCGAGCGTAGGCTACTTCGATGAAAGTGCTATCGACGCGGGTGAGGCAGGACTACGTCAACGTCGTATGATCGCCGGACAGCCCCCAGCCCCCTCTCCCAAGGGGAGAGGGGCAGGGGGTGAGGGTTGCCCGGCGATCACACGACGTTGCACCAGCCCTAGATGACAAGACCCCCAAGCTACGCCCGTGGTAGAATAGCCGCGAACCCAGCCGCAGAGAGGAGCAACCCGCGCCATGAGGGGAAATTCGCGTTACAGCCTGCTCGCCCATGTCGCGCAGCACCACGTTGCCTTTGTGAACCTCCAGTTTATCGATATTCTCGGGATGATCAAGACCGTCACGATCCCGGCGGAGGAACTGGCCGACGCGCTCGACCACGGTGTCTGGTTTGACGGCTCATCAATTGAGGGCTTCGCCCGCATGGTCGAGAGCGATATGTACCTCGTGCCGGATCTGTCCTCGTACACGCTGATCCCCTGGGATCAGCACGAGGGTCTGTCCACCGCCCGGCTGATCTGCAATATCTACACGCCTGACAGCAAGCCCTTTGCTGGCGACCCGCGCCACGTCCTGTCGGTGGTGATGAAGCAAGCCGCCGACCTTGGCTACGGCTTCACTGTGGCCCCTGAGATCGAGTTCTTTCTGTTCCGCCGCGACGCGCAGGGTAACACCACGCCCATGCCCCACGACAACGCTGGCTACTTCGATGTCTCCACCGACCAGGCCACGCTCATTCGCCGCCAGATGGTGCGCGCCCTGCGCGAGATGGGGATCATCACCGAGGCTGCTCACCACGAGGTGGCCGCTGGTCAGCACGAGATTGATCTGCGGGTGACGGAGGCTATCCACTCGGCTGATAACACGGTGACGACGCGGATGGCCGTCAAGGCAATTGCCCAACTGAATGGGCTCTACGCGACTTTCATGCCTAAGCCGCTGGCCTCGGTGAACGGCAATGGTATGCACATCCACCAGAGCCTGATCGATCTGGCTACGGGCAAGAACGCCTTTGTCGATGAGACTGACGCCTACGGACTCTCGCCTGTGGCCCGCCAGTTTATCGCCGGGTTGCTGGCCCACGCCCGTGGCATGTGTGTGATCCTGGCCCCCCTGGTGAACTCGTACAAGCGGCTGGTGCCCGGCTTTGAGGCCCCGGTGTATATCTCCTGGGGCCGCACAAACCGCGCCGCTCTGGTGCGCGTGCCACGCATCACCGCCGGTCGCCAGCAGAGTACGCGGATCGAACTGCGCTGCCCCGACCCCTCGTGCAACCCCTACCTGGCCTATGCGGTGATGCTGGCCGCTGGCCTCGACGGGATCAAACGCAAGCTGACCTTGCGCGAGGCCGCCGAGGAAGATCTCTTCCACATCGACCCGCGTGCCCGTGGGATGTCGCTGCTGCCCAGTTCCCTCGGCACCGCCCTCGACGCCCTGCGTGAGGACGAGGTCGTTCAGGCCGCCCTCGGCGCGAATGTCTACGAGCGTTTTATGGACGCTAAGCAGCAGGAGTGGGAGAGCTACCGTTCCTTTGTGTCGGCGTGGGAGGTTGATCGCTACCTGCCGATTTTTTAGGTGTAGGTTTTCGACAAGATCTAGCCCCAATACCTTTCAAATAAGGAATCTGCCGCCGCGCAGCCCCCAGCCCCCTCTCCCTGAATGGGAGAGGGGGCTGAGCGGCGGTAGATTTGTTAAGGGGGCGAGGGGGCGGTACCTCTACTGCCGGGTGATCCCTGATCCTCCGCGCAGCACATACTTCTGGATCTTGCCGGTGGCCGTCTTCGGCAATTCCTCCACAAAGCTGACCCACTGCGGCGTCTTAAAGTGAGCCAGATGGTCGCGCACAAACTGCTTCAACTCGGCTTCGCTCGATGTCGTTCCCGCCTTCAGCACCACAAAGGCGTGCGGAGCCTCGCCCCATCGCTCGTGGGCCATCCCGACCACGGCAACCTCCTGCACCGCTGGGTGGCGTAGCAGTACACCCTCAACCTCCACCGACGAGATGTTCTCGCCGCCGCTGATGATCACGTCCTTGAAGCGGTCGCGGATCTCGACATAGCCATCGGGGTGGACGACGCCGGCGTCGCCGGTGTAGAACCAGCCCTTGCGGATGGCCCGCGCCGTGGACTCGGGATCGTTGAAGTAACCCTTCATCACCACATTGCCGCGCACCGTCAGCTCACCGAGGGTCATGCCGTCGTGGGGCACCTCTTGGCCCTCGGGGTCAACCACCCGCAGTTCACCGGACGCCACCAGTTCCACACCCTGGCGGGCCTTGAGTACAGCGTGGGCCTCCAGTGGCAGGTTGTCGTGTTCGGGGAGTGGCTCACAGATGGTGATAAAGGGCGATGTTTCGGTGAGGCCGTAGACGTGGGTAATCTCCCAGCCAAGCTCGCCCTCGATCCGCTCGATGGTGGCGGCGGCGGGCGGCGCACCAGCAGTGAAGAGGCGCACCCCGCGTGGCGGCGTACCGCGCACCTCAGGTGAGGCGCTGGCGACGGCAATCAGGACGGTGGGCGCGGCGCAGAACATCGTCACTCGCTCATCCGTGATCAGTTGAAAGATCGTGCGCGGCTCGACTTTGCGCAGACAGATGTGGGCCATACCACGGGCTGTGACGATCCAGACAAAAGTCCAGCCATTGGCGTGGAACATCGGCAGCGTCCAGAGGTAACGATCCTGGGGGCCGAGATAGTGGTGAGCCAGCGTGTTGAGTACATTCAGGGCGGCGTTACGATGGGTAATCATCACACCCTTGGGCCGGGCAGTCGTGCCGCTGGTGTAGTTGATCGCCAGCAGGTCGGTTTCCACAATCTCGGCAGCGTGGAAGGCCGACGAGCTATCAGCCAGGGTCGCCTCATAATCGAGCCAGCCCGCCTTCTCGCCCTCCAGGGCCACAAAGTGGGTCACGCCGGGGATCTGGTCACGGATGCTATCAACAGCGTCGAGGTAATCGCTGTGGACACAGACCACACGTGAGCCGCTATGATTAATAATGTAGACGAAGTCATCGGCGATGAGCCGGTAGTTGATCGGCACAACCACGGCCCCGATCTGGGGCACCGCATAGAAAGACTCTAGCATGGCATGCGTATTCGGAGCGATGTAGGCCACCCGGTCGCCCTGAGCGACACCAAAGGATTGGAGCGTGGCCGACCAGCGGTCACAGCGGTCGAAGAACTGGGCATAGGTGAGGCGAAGGTCGCCATCAACCACCGCCTCACGGTTGGCATAGAGGCGACGGGCACGGCGGGCGAACTCCATCGGGGTTAGGGGGGTCTCCATCGATCAAGGCGCCTCCTTGCGCGGGGGTGTCGGACAACGCACGGACAGGGCAACGGTGTGTGTCCGGATCATCAAAAAAATACAGTGTTCGCAGATATTGTACTACGAGTATCAACCGCGCATATCGCGCACGATCATCGTCAGAGAATCGGTATCAAGCCAGCCGTGGTTGGCGATTAGGTCGCCGATTCGCTTCCACTGGCCCTGCTCGAAGTCGGACACCTGTTCTTCAAGCACCACCGCCAGTTGCTCGGGGGTAATATACGCCTCGCGCATCAACTGCTCGCCGAGGAAGTGCGGCGGTAATTTCGGGGTCTGCTCCATCCGGTCGAGGGCCTGGATCAGCAGGATAATAGCGAGCACCGTTGCGGGAACGTTGTAGCGGCGAACGAGGGTGAAACCGAGCGGCACGGGCTTCGCGTCGCTATCGCCCTGGGATTGCTGGATGGCCGAGCGGAGATCGCGGGGCGAGAGGTAACCCTGGTACACCAGGTAGTCGCCCAGGCGAAAGGGCGGATCGCCTGCTGGCTCGGCACCCGGCGCATGGGGCGGTGGGTAGCGGCTCACCGTCTCATAGAACAGGTCAAGGATAGCGGCGTGAAGCTGTTCATATGGTGTCTTTGGCATAGTTAAGATACTCCCATCATAGATAAAGTCACCCTCCGGCCCTCACCCCCCAGCCCCCTCTTCCTCACGGGGAGAGGGGGAGTATTCCGCAAGATGATGCGGAATATTAACAGGAGAACTTATTTTCTGTCCGCCCCTAAACTCCCGCTCAGGGAGAGGGGGCTGGGGGGTGAGGGCTGCCCGGCGATCACACGACTTCTTTGTATCAGCCCTGGGAGCATGGTGCGATTGATCACTACATCTGTACCTTAAACGTCAGTGTACCCAGGCGCAGTTCATCCCCGACGCGCAGGGGCTTCGGCTGGCGCGGCGGCACGCGAGCCGTGTTGATGAATGTGCCGTTTGTACTGTCGAGATCCTCAACGAGGATCTGTCCACCCTGGAGGAAGATGCGAGCGTGACGCCGACCGACTCCGCGCTGCAAAGCTCCGTGGCTGGTCAGATCGATGTCAGGAAAAATATTGCTCACGGGGTCTGAGCGACCGATAATGGCCTCGCCGGATGTGGGCAACGCCAGGGCCGCACCTGCGGGCTGAATGACGAGGCTGATCCCGGCGAGGTTGGGGCGTCCCGGCGCGGGCGGGGCGGCGATGGGCGGGGTGACAATCGGCGGCGTGACAATCGGCGGCGCGGGCGGAACCACCGGCTGCGGCGAGGGATAGCTCGGCTGCGGTGGGATGCCGCCGTAGGGCAGGCTGGGAGCCGCCGTAGCTGGGACGACTGGCCCGCTCAGCAGCGACGCGCCACATGTATCACAGAACGCCTCGCCAGGGATCACGGCAGTACCGCACTGGGGACACACACTCGGGCCGGCGGAGATGGTCACACCAGTGGCCGCCGGTGCAGCACGAGAGGCCGGGGGTGCAGCGGGAACGACCGGCACCACGATCAGATGTGCCCCGCACTGGTCGCAGAAACGAGCCGCCTCTGGGTTATCTATGCCACACTGTGGACAAAAAGGCATGGTGAGGGGAACCCTTTCGGTATAGCCGCACTGTTTTCTGGGTAGATTATACGTCAGAACGGTCAGACTCGGCTATTTTCCAACGATCATCCCTGCATCAAAGGCATGTCCGATCAGGTAGCGGCGATCTCCCGCCATCGCCACATCGGCGATCAGGTAGCGGCCCGGTGCGAGGCCGACGATCTCGGCAAGAATGGTGTCGGCGGCGGTGCGCCACGCGGCGGCGGTGTCCAGATCATCGTGCTGGAGGGTTGTCCAGTCGGCGGGAATCTCGATAGCCACGTGGGGCGCGCCGTGTGGGGTTGCGAGGATCTGCGTGCCTTCGTTGAGGATGACACAGCTAGGGAAGCGGTCGAGGCCCCGTTCGCGGCGCGGGTCGTCGGCAAGACCGGCGCGGCCCCAGGTGGTGGCGGGCAGCCAGGTGATGCCGAAGCGCGAAGCGGGTACCCGGTTCAGCTTATTCTGGAAAGGGTAGAAATCTGGGTAGAATTCACCGGCCACTGCCCGCAGTTTGTGAAAGTTCAGCGTGGCGTTGGGAAACTGAAGCGGGTCAGCCGTCCAGTGGATCACACCGATGCCACGCTCACGGGCTGCGACAGCCTGCGCTCGTTTGAGGGTCGCGGCCAGGCCAGCACGGCGCAGCCTGGGGATCACGCCCATCACCTGCGACTCAATGCTGAGGCTCACGTCAACACCAGCGTGCGCGAGATTATCCAGGCCGTCGAAGCGGTAGAAGCCGAGCAGGAAGCCAACCAGGGCATCGTCGGCACGGGCCACCAGGGAGGTGCCGGGGCCAAATTCGGCGCTGTGCAGGTCGGATGGAAACTGATCACTGGGGGCAACCCCCCATATCGCCGTGCGTATCGTGCGGATGGCCGGTAGCTCCTCGGCTCCCGGTGCCCCGATATCGAACGCGCCAAACTGCTGGTGGGTCGCCGCGTAGGTTTTGGCGTTGCCCGGCCAGTAGGGCACAATGTTTGGCGGGAGCCGAATGCCAAATTCCGGCGCATGCGCGTCGTTGTGCGTGAGAATCTTACGCACGTCCTGCCATGCCCGAATCATTGCGCCATCCGGTACTCCGCCCACGTCACTTACCCGTAGCGTGTATACCCGCCGCTCGTCCTCCACGCCGCGTGGGAAGAGCAGCGCCACCCCGCGCAGTCCGTCATCGTCGGTGATACGCAGAATGCGCCCGCCCATCCGCACAAAGCTCGTCTGGACAAAGTAGCGGGGCAGCAACTCAAGGTTGTGCGGGGCACCCAGAGCGGCCCACAGAGCCACCAGATCGGCGGGCCATGTTGGTGCGGCGTGATCGATGATGTCAAATCTAAGACTCATTGTCCATCGCGCCGTTCAACCGATGACCTCGGATTCGCATCTGCAACGTGCGGCTGCCGATGCTCAGAATTGACCCCGCGCTGCCGATCAGGGCTGATACAAAGTCGTATGTTTGCCGCTCAGCACTCACCCCCCAGCCCCCTCTCCCCGTGAGGGAGAGGGGCTGGGGGTGAGGGCCGGAGGGTGACTTTGCAACACCCCTGATGTGGAAGAGCGCATCGTATCATGCGGATGAACTCCATGCTATGATCTTCGCAATCCCAAGGGGAAGGGCAGTGATTGCATTCTACCGCAATTTCTATCAAGGAAAATCCTTATGCCAGAAAGCACCCGATCAATCTATCAGATCGGCGGCCTCGACTGCGCCGGCTGCGCGAAGACGGTGGAACTCGGCGTGGCCCAGCTTCCCGGCGTCATTTCCTGCAATCTGAACTTCACGACTGAGCGCATGGTGGTGGAGGGCACGGCAGCGCGCACGGAGATCGTGGCCCGCGTGGTTGAACTGGGCTACCGCGTGGTCGAGCCAGCGGCGATGGGATCGGCGCACGCTGACGTGCCGGTGGGATTCTGGGCCTTCCTGTGGGGCCGTCAAGAGACGCGCCTGGCCCTGTTGGGTGGGCTGCTGATCCTGCCGGGCCTGCTGCTCAGCGAGGTCGGTCAGATCCGTCACCCGTTGATAAACGCGGCATCACTTGGAGCGTTGGCCCTGGCGGGTTGGCCGGTGGCCCGCAGCGCCTGGCGCGGTCTGCGCGCCGGTGGGCAGATCAGCATCAACCTGCTCATGACCGTCGCCGCCGTGGGTGCCGTGCTGATCGGGGCGATCACCGAGGCTGGCATGGTCATGGTCCTCTTCGCCCTTGGCGAAGCCCTAGAGGGCTACACCGCCGGACGAGCGCGCCAGAGCATCCGCAGCCTGATGTCCGTGGCCCCCAGCACGGCCCTGCGCCTGAACAGACACGGCGACCATTCTCACGAGGATCGTGTGCCCGTGGCCGAACTGCGCGTGGGCGATGTGATCGTGGTGCGCCCCGGCGAGCGCGTACCCATGGACGGCGTGGTACGGGCCGGAGCCTCCGCCGTAAGCCAGGCCGCGATCACCGGCGAGTCCCGGCTGATCGACAAGGCACTTGGCGACGAACTGTTCGCTGGGAGTATCAACGGTGAGGGCAGCCTGGAGGTGACGGTGCGCAGTCTGGCGACCGATAACACCATCAGCCGCATGCTGGCCCTGGTGGAAGAGGCCCAGGAGCGCAAGGCACCTTCCGAGCGATTCGTCGACTCGTTTGCCCGTTGGTATACCCCGGCGGTGATGCTGCTGGCCGCCCTAACCGCCGCATTCCCGCCGCTGTTCTTCGGCCAGCCCTTCCTCAACCCGCCCGACGGCAGTTTCGGTTGGCTCTACCGTGGGCTGGCCCTGCTTGTGGTGGCCTGCCCCTGCGCCCTGGTGATCAGCACTCCGGTAAGCGTGATCAGCGCCCTGAGCAACGCCGCCCGTAACGGACTGTTGATCAAAGGCGGTGCCGTCCTTGAAACCCTCAGCCGCGTGCGCGCCATAGCCTTCGATAAGACCGGCACCCTCACCGCTGGCGCACCGCAGGTGGTGGCGGTGCGCGCCGCCGAGTGTCGCAATCCCGCAGGCGACATGTGTGCGCCCTGTGCCGAGGTGCTGGCCCTGGCCAACGCCGTCGAGCGGCGCAGCGAGCATCCCCTGGCCCGCGCCATCGTGCGCGCCTCGGAGGAGTACGGCCTGACGACGCGCTACCCGCCCGCTGTGGGCGTGATGGCCCTGACCGGCCAGGGCGTGCGCGGGGATGTCGGCGGGCGCAACGTGTTGATTGGCAGCCACGCCTCCTTTGAGGGCAGTATCGTCCACCCCGCCACCCACTGCGCCGCCGCCCGCCAGGAGGCCGCTCGCGGTCACACGGCGGTGCTGGTGAGCGCCGACACCTGCTACCTGGGGATGATCAGCCTGGCCGACACGGTGCGCCCCAGCAGCCGCGCCGCCGTAGCGTCCCTGCGCGATCTCGGTTTGCGCGCTATCGTCATGCTGAGTGGTGATGACGAGGCTACCGCACGGCGCGTGGGCGACGAGATCGGCGTCACCGATGTACGCGCCGGTTTGCTGCCCGCCCACAAACTGGCCCTGGTCGAAGATCTCCAGCGCCAGTACGGTCCAATCGCCATGGTCGGCGACGGTATCAACGATACACCTGCCCTGGCCGCCGCATCCGTGGGCATCGCCATCGGCGGGGGCCACGGCGGCACCGCTCAGGCAATGGAAACCGCCGATGTCACGCTGATGAGCGACGACCTAGGCCGATTGCCCTTCCTGCTGCGCCTCTCCCGCGCCATGATGGCAACGATCTACACGAACGTCGCTCTGAGCATCGGCGTTAAGTTGGCCTTCCTCGTCCTCGTGCTGTTCGGCGCGGGTACGATGTGGATGGCAGTGCTGGCCGATGTCGGCGTGGCCCTGCTGGTCACGCTCAATGGTATGCGCCTGCTGGGCAGGCCGGTGCCTTCTCCTCGCCGTTCGCTCATTTAACCAGAAAGAGGGCTGGTGTAAAGTCGGCCTCGGCCCCCTCACCCCCTGCCCCTCTCCCTCACGGGGAGAGGGGAGATTCTGCATCAGGATGCGCTCGACTCCCCCTCTCCCGTTCATGGAGAGGGGGCTGGGGGGTGAGGGTTGAACGGCAATCATGCGACTTTGCATCAGCCCTTTCTCCAGAATGAGGTGTGTGGGCGATCTTCGCCTCTGCGTGCTATACTGCGATCCCAAATCATCGGCATTCGGCGTATTCCTGCACCCCCGATGGTTCCTGTTCTCTGTGTGCAAATGGAGTTCTATGATCTCGCGAGACTTTGTAAGCAAGTGGAGGCAGGAGTCGGTTAGAGAGCACTCGGGCTACCAGGAACACTTCCGTGATGTCTGCGCCCTGATTGGCCACCCGACCCCTACCGATGATGATCCGACCAGCGCGCACTGTGTCTTTGATGTGGGCGCGAGTACGCAGCCGAGCGGCCAGAGATGGGCTAATGTCTGGAAGCGTGGTGTGTTTGCCTGGGAGTATAAGGGCGGACACGCCAATCTTGATGAGGCGTACCTGCATCTGCTCATGTACCGCGAGAGTCTCCAGAACCCGCCCCTGCTGGTGGTCTCGGATATGGCGACCATCCAGATCTACACGAACGTCGCTGATACCGTTAAACAGGTGGTGACGCTGGAGTTGGATGATCTGCTCGCCCCGGTGGGGTTGCAGCAGCTACGCGACCTCTTCACAAACCCGGAGGTGTTCCGCGCTGCGCAGACGACGGAGCAGGTAACGGAGTTGGCCGCAGTGGAGTTTGCGCGGCTGGCGACGTTGTTGCGCCGCCACGGAGCGGAGCCGCAGCACACGGCACGCTTCTTGACCCGCGTGCTGTTCTGTTTGTTTGCCGAGGATGTGGGGCTGCTGCCCGCTGGCCTGTTTGCCCGGTTGATAGCAGATGCCCGTACCAACGCCTCGCTCCTTGTGACGCAGTTCAACCAACTCTTCGCGGCCATGCGTACCGGTGGCGTCTTTGCGACGGAAAAGATCGCGCACTTCAACGGGCGGCTCTTTGATGATGTTGAGGTACTGGCGATGAACAGCGAGGGTCTGGACATTCTCCAGCGGGCCAGTGCGCTAGACTGGTCGAGCATTGAACCCACGATCCTGGGTACGCTGTTTGAGCGTTCATTTAACCCGGCCAAGCGGACGCAGTTGGGCGCGCCCTACACCAGTCGGGCCGATGTCATGCTGATCATTGAGCCCGTGCTGATGGCTCCGTTGCGCCGCCGCTGGGATGATGTGCAATCCCGTGCGCGCACGCTGGCCGTCCGCCGCAACGCCGCCAACGCCGCCAACGCCGCCAACGCCCATCAGGCCGCCCGGCTCCAGAAGGAACTTACACGGCTGCTGACCGGCTTCGCCGCTGAGATCGCGGGAACACAGGTACTCGACCCGGCCTGCGGCGGGGCGAACTTCCTGTATGTGGCGCTCAGGCAGTTGCTCGATCTGGAGAAGGCGGTGATCACGCTGGCCCAAGACCTCGCCGTGGGCACGTTCGTCCCCAGCGTGTCGCCCAAGCAACTGCACGGCATTGAGATCAACGCTTACGCCCACGAACTGGCCCAGATTACGATCTGGATCGGCTATATCCAGTGGCTGCACGACAATGGCTTTGGTGTACCCAACCAGCCCATCCTCAAGCCCCTCGATACCACTATCACGCACGTAGACGCCTTCCTCGCCTACGACGCGGCAGGTACCCCGGTCGAACAGCCCTGGCCGAAAGCCGATGTCATTGTGGGCACCCCGCCGTTCTTCGGTGGCAATAAAATTCACAAGGGATTAGGCGACTCGCAGATTGATGCGGCTATTGCGTTCTACGCAGGGCGCATGCCCGCACGTACAGACATCGTTTGCCACTGGTTTGATCGGGTGCGGATGCTGATCGAGCGCGGCGAGGTGCAGCGGGCCGGGTTGCTGGCAACGCACGCGATCCGGCACGGCGAGAACCGCAAAGCGCTTGATCGGATCACGCAGAGCGGCGATATTTTTATGGCCTGGGCGGATCGCACCTGGATCCTCGATGGTACGGCGGTGCGGGTTTCGATCATTGGCTTTGATAGTGGCAAGGAGAAAGTACGCGAGCTTGACGGGCAAATCGTCACCGTTATTAATGCCGATCTTACAGGCATATTAGATTTCTCCATTGCCAAGACGCTGTCCGAAAACAACCATATCTACTTCCGTGGTGATGAAAAAGGTGGCCCTTTTGATATAGATGAGGAGACTGCCGCAGAAATGTTGCGTGCGCCTGAGAATTCTAGTGGTCGACTCAACACCGATGTGGTTCGACCGTATGTGAATGGATTTGACATAACGCGACGGCCGCACGGGCAGTGGATGATCGACTTCGGGGCTACCATGTCGGAGGAAGAAGCGTCCCTCTACGAGTCACCGTTTGAGTATGTACGGCGTGTCGTGCGTCCGATACGTGAACATGTGCGCGATAAGCACGAGCGTACATGGTGGTGGCTCCACAAGCATCCAGTACCTGAGCTTCGTAACGCCATCAGTGGCCTGCGCCGTTTTATTGCTACTCCCGTGGTTGCGAAACATCGGCTCTTTATGTGGTTTCAAGGCGATGTCATACCGGATCACCACCTGTATGTCTTCGCCCGCGACGACGATTACTTCTTCGGCGTGCTGCACTCGAAGGTACACGAGCTATGGGCACTAGCGATGAGTACACAGATCGATGATAGGCCGCGCTATAGCAGTATGCCAGCGAGAACCTTCGAGACCTTCCCGTTCCCGTGGACACCGGGCGCGGAGCCAGTGGAGAACCCCCAGGTTCAGGCAATCGCAGCGGCGGCGCGGCATCTGGTAGATGTGCGCGACAACTGGCTCAACGCGCACGACGTGGACGAGACCCGAGTCAGAAAGCGCACGATCACCGGCCTGTACACCACGCGCCCAACCTGGCTGGTCAACGCGCACGCGAAGTTGGACGCGGCGGTCTATGCGGCCTATGGGTGGGAAGCGGGTTTGACCGACACGGAGATCCTGGCGCGGCTGCTGGCGCTGAACTTGGGGCGGGGGTGACGGGCTAGATGCAATATTTTTCACATAAGCCGATTTATGCCGACCTTGCCCCCTCACCCCCTGCCCCTCTCCCTCACGGGGAGAGGGGGCTGGGGGGTGAGGGCGGATCGGCGGCAGATTCCTTATGTGAAAGGCATTGGGGCTAGATGACTGATCCGCAGAGTGAGAACCTTGGCCCGCTACGCGCCGTTAGTCGCTGATGACGTCACGATGCGGCGCGGATCGCATCGAGTACCCGCTGCACCGCCAGCCCGTCGGCGAAGGTGGCCGCTGGCGCGAGGGCCGCGCCATCACCACCGAGAGCCGCCTTCAGGGCTGCGCCGAGGTAGACCGTGCCCTGAGGGAAGTCGCCGACGATGTCGGCGGGGAAGCTCAGACGATGCACGGGGGTAATATCGACAAATTCACCGCCGCCGCTGCGTAGCAGACGCCCACCGACAAAGCGCAGCGCCCCGCTCGCGCCGTAGATCGTGGCGCTGTTCGGCTCGTCGTAGGGGGCCACCACGCTCGCCGTGATCGTGGCCGCTGCGCCGCCGACAAAGCGCAGGGTCGCCGCCACATAATCGTCAGCGGTGACGGGCTGCAGGACGCCGAAGCTATCGGGGCGTTCGGCAATAAAGGTGCGGGTGATGCCGTCGGCAGATGCCACCTCATCGGCCAGCAGATAGCGTAGCAGGTCGATCAGGTGCGAGCCAATCGCGCCGAGGACGCCGCCGCCCTGCGCGGCGTCACTCCACCAGTTCCAAGGGCGCAGCGGGTTGCTGCGCGAACTGTTGATGGATTGCACCTCGGCGTGGCGCACCGCACCAATGTCGCCCTGGATGATCAGATCCCTGGCGTGGCGTAGGGCTGGCAGAAAACGCAGCTCGTGGTCGATCAGGGCGAACTGGGCGGGATGGGCCGCCGCCGCCGCCAGCATCGCCTCGGCCTCGGCGGTATCCAGGGCCGTGGGTTTCTCGCACAGCACGTGCTTGCCAGCCTCCAGGGCAGCCGCGACCATCGTGCGGTGCAGTCCGGGCGGCGTCACAATGCTCACCACCGCAACATCGGGCCGCTCCAGCAGCGCCCGCCAGTCGGCGGTGTGCCAGGCCACGCCCAGATCCCCGGCGATATGTGCCGTCTTCGCAGCTTGGCTGCCCGCCAGGGCCGTTACTTCCAGGCCCACGCTACGAAACGCCGGCACCTGCACCCGCGCCCCCCAACCCGTGCCAATAATACCAATGCCTAACATATTCCCTCTTCCCATCCAGGGAGAGCCTCTGCTAACTTTTCGAGTGACGGCTCACATGCCGACTGTGCCCCCTCACCCCCAGCCCCTCTCCCTCACGGGGAGAGGGGGCTGGGGGGTGAGGGCTGAATAGCACCCTAATACTTCGCCATACTCGTATCCACATCGTCGGCCCAGCGCAGGATGCCGCCAACCATATTCTTCAGCTTGCGAAACCCGGCACTTTTTAGCAAATCCACGGCGCGACCGCTGCGGACGCCGCTGCGACAGTAGACCACCATCTCTAGCGAGGTGTCAAGCTCGTTCAGCCGCTCGGCCAGTTGATCCACAGGAATCACCTTATCGGTGCCGGGGATACTGGAGATCGCCACCTCGTTAGGATTGCGTACGTCCAGCAGATAGGGGCGAGCATCGGTCTGTAGCAGCGCCGCCAGTTCTCGGGGCGTAATCTCGTACTGGCTGCCCAGCGTGTTCAGTTCGGGGACAATCCCACAGAAGTGATCATAGTCAATGAGATCAGTGACCGTTGGGAACTTGCCGCAGACAGGGCAGGTGGGGTTGCGGCGCAATTTAAGCTCGCGGAAGCGCATCGCAAGCGCGTCGTAGAGCATGAGGCGACCAATCAGCGGATCGCCGATCCCGGTCAGCAGCTTGATCGCCTCGGTAGCCTGAATAGTGCCAATGACGCCGGGCAGCACCCCCAGTACGCCGCCTTCAGCGCAACTGGGTACCAGGCCGGGGGGCGGCGGCTCGGGGTAGAGGCAGCGATAGCAGGGGCCGCCCTCTTTGGGATAGAAGACGGTGGCCTGGCCCTCGAAGCGAAAGATGCTTCCATAGATATTTGGCTTGCCCAGCATCACCGCCGCATCGTTGGTGAGATAGCGGGTCGGGAAGTTATCCGTGCCATCGATAATTACATCGTAGGGGCGCATCAGGTCAAGTGCATTTTCCGAGGTGATCTGCGTTTCATAGGTAGTCACCTCAACCAGCGGGTTCAGGTCGGCCAGACGCCGCTTGGCCGACTCGGTCTTGGCCACGCCAATCGTACTCGTGCCGTGGATGATCTGGCGCTGGAGGTTGCTGGCGTCCACGACATCAAAATCCACCAGACCGATATGGCCCACTCCAGCGGCAGCCAGGTAGAGAGCCAGGGGCGAACCAAGGCCACCGGTGCCGATCAGCAGCACGCTGCCCTGCTTGAGCTTGCGCTGACCGGCCATGCCCACCTCGGGCATAATCAGGTGCCGCGAGTAGCGGGCGATCTCTTCGTTCGAGAGCTTGATATCTGACATCAGATTCCTCTACAAAGGCAAAGGCAAAAGGCAAAATGACCTTTTGCATTTTGCATTTTGCATTACTTTCGCCCGCCCGCAATCGCCGGGATAATGCTCACCGTATCACCGTTGGTCACCGGCGTTGCTTCGCCTTCCAGGTAGCGAATATCCTCGTCGCCAACGTAGACGTTCACAAAGCTGCGTAGCTTGCCCTGCTCGCTGTACAGGTGCTTGCCCAGGGTGGGGTGCTGCTCGACCAGACCGCGCAGCAGGGAACCCACCGTCTCAGCCTCCAAACTCACGCTGCTATAGCCGGCTGCGTACTGGCGCAGCGCCGTAGGAATGGTGATCGTCGCCATTTAGACATACTCCTTGAATAAGAATTTTTTATTATGATGATAGATGTTGCCAGTGAAGCTGGCAACATCTATCATCGTAATACAGGTTTCAGATCGGCAGCCCTAATCAACAGCGAGGTCTTCCTGCTCAAAGCGGGCACCCTCATCAAGCAGCAACCAGGAATCCACCTCGGCAGCCTGGCCGTTGCGCACCGACTGGATCACAAAGGCGAAGCTCGGTCCGCCGCCAACACCCTGGGCGCCCACCCGGTCGCGCTCAGAGGGCGTGGCCGGGTAGTCGGGGTGAGAGTGATAGCAGCCGACAATATCCATGGCGGAGGCGCGGGCCTCGCGGTCGGCCCGCAGATAATCACGCGGGTCGAGATAGAAGCGGTCGCGCCGCGACTCGGCGTTATCCGTCTCGGCGAGGCTCACCTGTCCGGCCCAGCGGTTCTCCACGGGCAGGGCGCGCAAGACCACCTTCGTTTCACCCTCCAGATTGCCTAAGAGCAACCCGACACACTCGTCGGGATAAGTTGCCTCCGCGTGCCGCGCAATCGTCTCAGTGGCCTCAGCAGACAATTTCAGCATCACGCCCCTCTATAAACCAGCGCGATAGCGCACCAGCGCCGACTTGAGTGTATTCAGGGCCAGGGTAGCGCAACGTGGGCGCGCCCGCACCACCTCGCGACCGAGCAGATCGAAGATTGCCTGGTCATCCAGGGCATCGACCGTCGTGAGAGGTGCGCCCTGGAGTTGCTCGCACAGCAGCGAGGCGGCGGCCTGGCTGATCGTACAACCACGCCCCTCGAAGCTCAGGCCAGCCAGCCCCGTGCCCGCCGTATCAAATTTCAGATAGAGCGTCACCGTATCGCCACAGTCGGGGATACCGCCCGACTGCACCATGTCGGCGTCCCCAAGGGGGCCGTGGTAACGCGGGCGCTCGTAATGGTCGAAGAGACGCTCGATGATTTCTTGGCGATCCATAATCAATGCAAAATGCAAAATGCAAAATGCACAATGCACAATGGGCAATGCAAAATGCAAAATGCAAAATGCAAAATGGGCAATGGGCTTGCGCCTCTTTCACATTGTGCATTGTGCATTGTGCATTATCCTTGGTAGCTCTTCTCAATCGGTAGGCCGACGCCGTTGCCCCACTCAGTCCAACTGCCATCGTAGTTGCGCACCTGGGGGTAGCCGAGTAGATACGTCAGCACGAACCAGGTGTGCGAGGATCGCTCGCCGATGCGGCAGTAGGTAATCACGTCCTTGTCGGGGGTGACGCCTAGTTCGCCGTAGAGGGCGGCCAGTTCATCGGCGCTCTTGAATGTGGCGTCGGCGTTCGCCGCCTTGGCCCAGGGGATGTTCGCTGCACCAGGGATATGCCCGCCGCGCAGAGTACCCTCCTGGGGGTAGTCGGGCATATGGGTGCGCTCGCCACTGAATTCCTGGGGACTGCGCACATCTACCAGGGCCGTGCCGACCTGGGCGATCTGGGCGCGCACCTGGTCACGGAAGGCCCGAATCGCGGTGTCGTCGCGGGTGGGGATAGGATAATTCGCCACCGGGTAACTTATGGCAATCCTGCTTGTCTGATGGCCCTCCGCGATCCACTTGGCCCGCCCACCGTTGAGGATACGCACGTCGGGGTGTCCAAAGAGCTTGAACACCCAGAAGGTATAGGTGGCCCACCAGTTGCTCTTATCGCCATAGATCACCACCGTGGTATCGCGGGCGATCCCCTTGCTCGCCATCAGCGCCGCGAATCGCTCGGCGTCCAGGTAGTCGCGTACCACCGGGTCGTTTAGATCCTGCACCCAGTCGATCTTCACCGCGCTGAGAATGTGGCCCATCTCGTAGAGCAACAAATCCTCGTTGCTCTCCACCAAGCGCACCCTCGGATCGTTCAGATGCTCGGACACCCAGACTGTATCAACCAGCACCTCAGGGTGCGCGTAGTCTGCCATTGGAAGTTCCTTCATCGTCAGCGAAACACCCTGTCCGTAACCCTATCTTACGCTTTGCGTCTTCGCGCCTTTGCGTCATATGCACGGATGGTTTGACGCAAAGACGCAAAGACTCTCATGGTGTTCAACGTGACAGTGTTGCTTTTGCGATATTGCACATTTTCTGTTATTTTACCGCCGCAGTAGTGTCAGGTCAAGTTCTTACGCGGTATACTCAACAAACAGAGCATCACCCTCGGCCCACACCTTATACGTGGCTACAGGCATGAAGGCTGGCAGGGTACGTGGCTTACCGCTGCGCAGGTCGAAGGGCGAACCGTGGAGTGGGCAGACCACGCATAGCTCGTCGGCGTCAACCTCGCCCGCGCTCAGGGATGCGTTGGCGTGCGAACAGGTATCGGCGAGGGCGTACAGCGCACCACCGACGTTAAACACGGCTACAGCAACGCCGCCCACAGCAAAGCGTCGTGAACCGCCCTCGGGAACATCGGCCAAGCTGCCGATCTGCATAGCAGGCATAGAACCTCATGAATGCAAAATGCAAAATGCAAAATGCAAAATGCAAAATAGGACTTACGCAGTTGAAACGGTTTACCGCATCTGGAAGCCATGCAAAATGCAAAATGCAAAATGATCACAGATCTGACCATTTTGCATTTCGCATTTTGCATTTTGCATTGAACGTTACCCGACCGATCCCTCCATTTCCATCTGGATCAGGCGGTTCAGTTCCACGGCGTACTCCATAGGCAGCTCGCGGGTGAATGGCTCCATAAAGCCGAGGACAATCATCGAGAGAGCGTCAGCCTCCTTGAGACCACGGCTCATCAGGTAGAAGAGTTGCTCCGCGCCGATGCGACCCACGGTGGCCTCGTGGGCCAGGGTGCAGCGATCCTCCTCGATCTCGATGAAGGGAATCGTGTCGGAGGCCGAGCGCTCATCGAGGATCAGGGCGTCGCAGTTGACATTAACCTTCGCGCCGTAGGCTCCGGGCGCCACCTTCGCCAGGCCGCGATAGGTGGTCTTGCCGCCATTCTTGCTCACCGACTTGTTCGTGATCCGGCTGGTCGTCTCCGGCGCGATATGCACCATCTTCGCCCCGGCGTCCTGGTGCTGGCCCTTGCCCGCGTAGGCGATGCTCAGCACCTCGCCCCGCGCCTTGCGGCCCATCAGGTAGACCGAGGGGTACTTCATGGTCAGCTTGCTGCCGATGTTGCCGTCCACCCACTCCATGCTCGCCTCCTCGTGGGCCACCGCCCGCTTGGTGACGAGGTTGAAGATGTTGTTGGCCCAGTTCTGGATGGTCGTGTAGCGGAACTTTCCGCCCTTTTTAATTACGATTTCCACCACCGCCGAGTGCAGTGAATTCGTAGAGTAAATAGGTGCGGTGCAGTTGTGCGAGACAACGCCCTCGCCAACATACGACTCATCCTCCTCAACCGAGAAGTTATAGACATCCGCCTCCGACTCGCCGCACTCAATACTACGGATAGGCACGTAGAGGTAGTGTTCGTCCAGACAGAACGGCGAACCGTTCATACTACCGGCTGGTGCTGCCACACCTACCAAATCGCCAAACTGCGGGTTGAAGGGCGAGGAGACCACCACCACATACATTGGCTGGCGTGGTGCCTCGCGCTCCTGGCAGTTCACTGATGCGGCGATGCCGAGCCGCAACAACGCATTACGGAAGGCGTAGGCCAAGTTACGCGACACACTGTTGTAGCGGAACATATTCTTCGTGGCGTCGTAGCTTCCATCGCTACACCAGAGGCCACGCACAAACTCTGCCAACAGGTAGCGTGGCGCGTTGCTGATCCACGCCGGTACGTGCTTATCGTACGCCGTAGAGCCAAATTCATAGGCAAACGCCCGAGCGGCCTCAGTCGAACAAAGCACCAGCGTTTGCTCGTTCTGGCGCTCTTTGTTGGCAATCGGCTCCTTGCCAAAGTAGTGGCTCAGTAAC
>CAIRFY010000068.1 GCA_903877945.1 uncultured Oscillochloris sp.
ACGGCGCTCAATCGCGATGCGCTGACCCGTCTCCGTCTCATCTTTGCTGCGGGCGATACTGTTCTTCATCGCGCCGAGGGTGTGGAACATGTGCATCACCGGTATGCCCCAACTCCGGCGTAAGCGCAAAGCAGCCTCGCCTGAAAGCCAGTAATGACTGTGAATAACGTCGTAGGCGAGATCCTCGCCCTCGGCGAAGCAGCGCACCCGGTTGACAAATTCGGGCAAGTAGGTGAGCACCCAGTCCTTCGCATACGGCGCGGCCGGGCCGGTATGCAAGTTGATCACCCGCACCCCGCACGACAGCGGCTCAACCGTGGGAGCGCGGCGATCCTGGCTACGGGTAAAAATATCGACCGGGACACCATGACGGCCCAACTCACGCGCCAGCTCGCGCACATAGACATTCATGCCTCCCGCCTCTTTTCCACCAAGTCGGGCGAGGGGGCTACTGTGGACGCTCAGCATCGCGATACGCACGACTTGCTCCTCAATGTCACACAGGCCGATGCGGCGCGCAGGAGCGCCTCACTGAGGCACCCCTGCGCACCGCATCAGCCCCATCATCGGGGTACACAACAACAACGGCGATACGATTACATCGCCATTGTTGTTGTACCACAACTTGTAGGGAACGTCTACAACCAGAGGCGATATTTGAACAGAGCGAGAATAGCGTAGAAGCCCTGGCTCGGCTTCATCTTCTTGCCCTCCTCATACGTCCGACCAAGGTAGCTCACCGGCACCTCATAGATACGATGGCCGTGACGCAGCACCTTCGCCGTAATCTCCGGCTCCAGGCGAAAGTCATTGCTCTCAAGATTGAGGCTGCGGATAATCTCGGTACGCATCACCTTATAGCAGGTCTCCATATCCGAGATCCAGCAGTTAAAGAGGAAATTCGTCAAAAACGTAAGCGCCTTATTCCCCATGGCATTCCAGAAGTACATGCCCGTGTGACGACCTGCGAAGCGGCTCCCAAAGACCACATCCACCAGTCCGTCAGTGATCGGCTTCACCAGATCATAATAGTCGTTCGGATCATACTCCAGATCCGCATCCTGAATAATCGTCACCACACCACGGGCGTGCGCCAGACCGCTACGCACCGCCGCGCCCTTGCCACGGTTCTCAGGATGACTGATCACCATCAGGCGCGGGTTCCGCGCCGCCTCGGCCCGCAGCACCGCGAGAGTCGCATCAGAGGAATGATCATCAACCGCGATGATCTCCTTATCGATCCTAATCTCCCAGACCTTCTCCAGAATTCTGGGCAGCGTAGACGCCTCGTTATAGCAGGGCATAATCACGGAGAGGGTCGGGCGATTTGATGTCATATCCACAATAACAAGGGCGACCAACACCTAGTGGAAGGGGTACCCTCTCCACAGATGTTGGTCACCCTCAATGAACGACAAAACTGCTTGTAGGCGGTGAGACAAAGAATACCCTGCCGACTAGTTGCTCTAGGTGGCGCTATCAGTCGGCGTATCGGAGCGGGCGGCGGGCTGGGACGCATCAGATGACATCAGCCGACGTATGGCGGGGATAATTGTATCAAGGAGTAACGCTATCACAGCACCCAGCACCAGTCCGAGAACACCAGATGTGATAGCAGTTAACAACGCCCGGATAGCGAGAGAGAACAAGGATCGTGGATTGATGCTTGCACTGATGAAGCGTACCTCGATCTGTGGCGAGCTTTGGGCGACTTCCTGCTCTGCGCGCTTGCGCTGGAGCAGTGTTAGCGCATCGCGCGCAAGGTCGCGCTGTGTTGTGAGCATATTTTGCTGGGCCTGGAGTTGCTCATTGGTGCTATTCAGACCTGCCACTTGGTCAACATAGCGCTGTCGGGTTGCGGCATCCAGCCCGGTAGGGATCACCCCACCGCTCGTGATCGCGCTGGCGACCTCATTTGACTGGGCGAGCAGTTGGTCGTGCCGACGAGAGAGTACTTTAATCAACTGATCCAGGTTTGCGCTCAGGTTACTGGGATCCGTCTCGCTTGTAGTGATGTCCGCAGC
>CAIRFY010000069.1 GCA_903877945.1 uncultured Oscillochloris sp.
CCCTCTCCCGCTCAGAGAGAGGGGGCTGGGGGGTGAGGGCCGTCCGGCGACAACCTGTAAAGTATCTGCGAACCTTGTCTAAGGCATGTTTCAAAATGGGCACATTCAGCGTGACAATTCAGCGATGAGGCGATGAGGCGATGAGGCGATACGGAGCGCCTCACCGCGTCATCGTTTCGTCGCTAAATTGTCACGCTGGTTTGAAACATGCCTAACGAAGAAAGGACTCCTCTTCATGCGACGCACGCTGAGTTGGTGGCTCTTCTGGGGGGCGGTGACGACGGCTGCCTATACCTACGTTGGCTTCCCCATGCTGCTTGTTCTGCGAGCAGTGCTGTGGCCGCAGCGGTTGCGTGGCCTCCCGCAGAGTACGCCGCTATCAGTCAGCTTCATTATTGTTGCGCATAACGAGGCCACCTACATTTGTCGTAAGCTCGATAATGCCTTGGCGGTCAACTACCCGCGTGAGCGGATCGAGATTATTGTGGCCTCCGATGGTTCGGATGATGGCATGAATGCGCTGGTTGCTGCCTACCCCAGTTCGGCGGTGCGACTGCTCGAACTGCCCCGGCGTGGCAAGAATCCCACCTTGAACGTCGCCGTCACTGCGGCCAGCGGCGATATTGTGGTCTTCTCCGACGCCGACAGTATGTTGCGCCCGGACTCGCTGACGCATCTGCTTGCCCCTTTCGCCGACCCAGCGGTGGGCGGGGTGGGCGGCGATTATCACTACGAGACAGCCAGCGCATCAGGGGCAGGTGAGCGTAGCTACTGGAGCTTTGACCGGCTGCTCAAGCGGATCGAAAGCCGTGGCGGGAATATGATCTCGGCCACCGGACAGCTCTACGCCATTCGGCGCGAGTTGTTTCAGCCAATACCCGCTGGCGTCACCGATGACTTCTACACGTCAGTACGGGTGATCGCGGCCCACCGGCGGCTCGTCTTTGCACCACAGGCGCTGGTCAGCGGGCCGGAGGCCAGCTCGGAGGGGGCCGAGTTTCGACGCAAGGTGCGGGTTCTCACCGGTGGTTTTAAGAGCGTCTGGGAGTCGCGGCAACTGCTGAATCCGCGACACTACGGATTCTACGCGCTTCAGCTCTTTACCCATAAGTTGCTGCGCCGCCTGATGATCGGACCCATCGTGGTGGCCGCGCTGACAGCGCCGCTGCTCTGGGGGCGTGGCTGGTTGTATCGTGGTGCAACCGTTGGCCAACTGGCCTTCCACAGCCTCGCCCTGGCCGGGTTCCTGCTGCGCGGAACGCCCGCCGGTCGGACAAAGCTGCTCAGCCTGCCGCTCTTCTTCGACATGGTCTATATCGCTGCGGTCGTAGCCTTGGTGAACCTGCTGCGCGGGAAGAGTCAGGATATGTGGGTGACACAACGCGCCAAGCCGACGGTAAAGGTCTCACTATGAAAATGGATATTCAAGAGATACTCGCTCATCTGCTCAAAAGCTGGTGGGTAGTGGTGCTATCGGTTGTGATCACAGCCAGCAGCACCCTCGCCTTCGGGCTGCACCAGGATAAAATCTATCAGGCGACGACCACGGTGGATGTGCAGCCGAGTACCACGCTGAGCGATAATCAGATGATTAATATCATCAATGTGCTCAGCAACCGGCGCACGACGACAAATACCTTTGCCCGGCGGGCCACGAGTGGCTATGTTGAGGCGCGGATCGCCAGCAAGCTGAATGTCTCCCGAGACGTGGTGGCAGGTGCAAACTTGACGGCGGTTGTGCCGCCCGAGACGACCCTGATCGAGATCCGGGCGGAGGCGAATGACCCCAAGCTCGCGGCGGCGATTAGCAACGCCGTGGCCGAGGAGTTGGTGAAAGAGGCACCGAGCCTGGTGATTATGATCGAGATTGTTGACTACGCCGATCCCGAGAGCAGTCCGATTTCGCCGCAGCCCTCGCGCCTGCTTACGATGGGTATCGTCACCGGCGTCGTCCTGGGCCTGATCTTTGCGATTTTGCTCTATGTACTCCAGCGATTCCTTATGCCTGGGCCTGCCTCTGATACCTCGAAAAATAACGAGATCTCACCGAGTACCACCGCTCTGGCTGGAAATACACCCCAGTGACCAAAGCAGGGTTCTGTCGTGTATAAACTGATCGATTACACGCGCCGCCTGAACGGGGTACTCATTGCGACCTCGGATGGCCGCTGGGATCTGGCCCGTGTGCTGGTTGGGATGAGCATCCTGATCTTGGGGATGCTGTACGGCATGATCCTCGCCACCGGCGTGTCGCTCGTCTACGCTCTGGTACCGCTGATTGCCGCCGTGGGGCTGTGGATGGTCTTTGCGGCACCCGAGTACGCGGCCCTGGCTCTCTGCGGGTTGCGCTGGGGCTTTATCTTCGACTC
>CAIRFY010000070.1 GCA_903877945.1 uncultured Oscillochloris sp.
CCTGCATTGCAGGCAATTTCAACCCTCTCCATAGAGGTTTTTTTAGGGCGACAGCCCCACTCCAAGAAGGCTCGCATATGTACTCTCTCGGCACATTCCTGATCGTCACCTCGATAGCGATGGCCCTGCTGGCGATTACGAGCTACGCGCTGGTGATTCGCGGCACCCGCCCGGCCCTGCTCTATGCCCGCTTCGGTGTCTTTGGCTCCCTCGGTGTCCTGCTGATGGCCTGGATTTTGCTGCTCACGCTCTTTCTGTCCCATCGTTTCGACATTGATTATGTCTATAACTACACCTCGCTCGACCTGAATTTCTTCTTCACGGTGGCGGCGAGTTGGGCTGGGCAGCCGGGCAGTTTTCTGATCTGGACGATCTGGGGCAGCATCGCCGCCGCCCTCATGGTACGCCGGACAAAACACTTCGAGCCGTATGCACTGATCGTGATGATGGTCGTGCAGGTGTCGCTGCTCTGCTTTGTCCTGGTCTTGAACCCCTTCAAGCCGCTGCTTGATGCCGCCACTGGTCTGGCTCCCTCTCCACTGCCTACCGATGGCAAGGGGCTCAACCCGCTGCTGCATAACGTCTGGATGATCATCCACCCGCCGATCCTCTTCGTTGGCTACGCCCTCACCACGGTGCCCTTCGCCTTTGCTATCAGCGCTCTGGTGCGCCGCGACTACGATACCTGGGTCGCCCGCGCTATTCCCTGGACTCTGGCGGCGTGGGCTTCCCTCGGTATGGCCCTGCTGCTCGGTGGCTACTGGGCCTACGAGACTCTGGGTTGGGGTGGCTACTGGGGCTGGGATCCAGTAGAAAATTCGTCGCTGGTGCCCTGGCTGGTGCTAACGGCGATGCTGCACGGCATGGTTCTTCAGCGTACCCACGGCGGGATGCGCAAAACCAACCTGTTTCTGGCACTGGCGGCCTACATCCTGGTCTTCTACGCCACCTTCCTGACCCGTAGCGGCGTCTATGCCAACTTTTCGGTACACTCGTTTGTGGCCGAGGGTATCTTCACCGGTCTGGTTGTGGTTCTGTGTGGATTGCTCGTCATCTCGCTCGGACTCTTCGTCTGGCGCTGGCGCGACATTCCGGCCCACCCGCTGAGTGCGAAGTTCTTTTCGCGGG
Source organism: uncultured Oscillochloris sp. (assembly GCA_903877945.1). GTDB lineage: Bacteria > Chloroflexota > Chloroflexia > Chloroflexales > Chloroflexaceae > Oscillochloris. The sequence continues at coordinate 1,129 of CAIRFY010000070.1, forward strand.
ACAGCTTCTTTGTCCTGGCGATTATCTCCTTTGGCGTGACCGCCCTGGTGGTCAGCATCGGCACCTCGATGCCGGTGATCTCGGCCATCCCCGGCGTGGGCAGCACGCTTCAGACATGGATGAGTGGAGCCTTCGAGATCGATGACGGCACGCTGATGAATCCCCAGGCTCAGCCCTTCACCGATGGCCGCTTTAGCATGGCGACCAGTTTCTACAAGCGCACGGTGCCGCCCCTCGGCGCAGTAATCGTTGTGCTGATGATCCTTGGCCCGCTGCTGGGCTGGCGCGATGTCAATATGCGCCACTTGCTGCGTACTCTGCGCTGGCCTGCCCTTGCAGCGGTGATCGCCGCCATTGCAGCAATGCTGGTCAATGTGCGCGATGTGGTTTCGCTGGCCTATGTAGCTGGCGGCGTGTTCGCCATTGGCACAAACCTGGTGATGCTGATCCGCACCCTGCGCGGTGGCTGGATGCGGATTGGTGGCTACCTGGCCCACCTCGGCTTCAGCCTGACCCTGATCGGGATGGTTGGCTCCAGCGCCTACGCGACCCCCGATCAGCGCCTGGTGATGGCCCCCGGCGAGACGACGAAGATCTATGGCTACGACTTTACCTTCAACGGCTACCAACTCGATGACCAGCAGCATGGCGTGCTGGACATCACCGTCAATGATGGGAAGCGCGACATCTACAACGCCCGGCCCTTCCTCTACAACAATGAGCGCATGGGCACGACGGTGCAGACCCCGGCGATTTACAGCGTGACCTATTTTGGCTTTCCCATCCAGGACATCTATATCGCGCCGGCGGGTTACGACCCGGAAACCAACCAGGCCCGCCCAATCATCGGGGTCGGCAAAACAGTGACAATCGGGCCGTATGCGATTACGTTCGTGGACTTCAACCTGAATGGCAGTTCGATGAGCGGAAACGGCCCAATCAAGGTCGGTGCGAAGCTCAGTGTGCTCTACAACGGCAAGACCAGCGAGGTCGAGCCGACGATCCAGGTGACAACAAACTCGGCCACCAATGAGCCGAAGCTGGAGCATGTCGCAGTGCCCCTGCCTGGAGGCGAGAGCATCACGCTAGTTGAGGTTGACCCAAACAACCGTGTGGTGATGCTGGAGGGCAAGGGCGCGGGTTTTGACAACCTGCCGGTGATACCCGCCAAGGGCGTGATTACGGTGAGCATCAAGCCACTGGTGATGTTCGTCTGGATCGGGATTACAGTTGGCGTGATCGGCGGATTGATCGCGATGCTACGACGTTACCTTGAGGGTCGGGCCGCGCTGGCGGGCGAGCGGGTGCGTCTGCCCAAGGGGCTATTTGGTGTCCGCTTCCGCTGGCCCTGGCCCCGCAGCCCACGTCCCGCCAGCGGTGATTAGCCTATTTCTGCGGAGAGGGACAAGCACATTACTTTTCGAATAAGGTATCTGCCGCCGGACGGCCCTCACCCCCCAGCCCCCTCTCCCTGAGCGGGAGAGGGGGAGCCGGAAGCTTCCTTTACAAAAATCTCCCCTCTCCCCGTGAGGGAGAGGGGC
>CAIRFY010000071.1 GCA_903877945.1 uncultured Oscillochloris sp.
CTCGTATCGAGTCATCGCCTCATCGCCTCGGCGCTGAACTGTCACGCTAGATTGAAACATGCCTTAGACGTACTAATCGATCAAGCGTGTGACCTGAAGGAAGTCCAGTTCGACCGGAGCCTCGCGTCCGAAGAACGAGACGAGGACACGGACACGGCCACGCTCGTGGTCAATCGCATCGACGACGCCCTCAAAGTCGGTGAAGGGGCCATCGGTAATTTTGACGGCCTGACCCTTCTGGTAGCTGACCCGCACCTTCGGCGCTTCGCCCTCCATCTGCTTGAGGATCAGCTTAACTTCATCATCCTCAAGGGGCGTGGGGCGATTGCCGTGGCCAACGAAGCTCGTGACCCCAGGGGTGTTGCGAACAACGTACCAGGAGTCATCGGTCATCTGCATCTGAACCAGCACGTAGCCGGGGTAGATCTTTTTATTGACCGTGCGGCGTTGGCCGTTCTTGATCTCGATCTCTTCCTCAGTCGGCACGATCACGCGGAAGATCTGGTTGCGCATCTCCATTGAGTCAATGCGATGCTCCAGATTCTGCTTCACCTTATTCTCGTAGCCGGAATACGTGTGGATCACGTACCAGCGCCGCTCTTCGGTGGTCTCTGCGCTCTCTTTTTTTTCTTCCTCGGCCACGGCAGCCCTCACATAACGAGCTCTTATCTCAGGAGCGAAACGAGCTGCGTGTACAAGAATAGGAAGATCGAATCGCCAACAAACAGAATTAGACCAATGGTCACAGAAATGGCGATCACGACAACCGTCAGGCGAGTCGTCTCTTCGCGGGTGGGCCATACTACTTTTCGCAGCTCACCACGGGTCTCGCGAATCGTGCGCGCGACTACATTTTCTGGTTGCTCTTGCTCTTTTTCTTTAGCCACGGCCATTACATTTCCTTCGTAGGCGGCGTAGGAACGGCGACGCACAACAACTGCTGTGCGTCGCCTACGGCATGGCACTACTCAATGATCTTCGTGACGACACCGGCACCGACGGTACGACCGCCCTCGCGGATGGCGAAGCGCAGACCCTCTTCAATCGCCACGGGCACGATCAGCTCCACGCCCATCACCACGTTGTCGCCCGGCATCACCATTTCCATGCCCTCGGGCAGCTTGATGCTCCCGGTCACGTCGGTGGTACGGATGTAGAACTGTGGTCGGTAGCCGGGGAAGAACGGCGTGTGCCGTCCACCCTCTTCCTTCTTCAGCACATAAACCTGGGCCTCGACCTTGAAGTGCGGCTTGATGCTCCCCGGCACCGCCAGTACCTGGCCGCGCTCGATGTCCGTGCGCTCCACGCCGCGCAGCAGGCAACCCACGTTGTCTCCGGCAATGCCCTCGTCCAGAGTCTTCTGGAACATCTCCACGCCGGTCACCACGGTCTTCTTGGGAGCCTCGTGGCTCATCCCGACGATCTCGATGGTCTCACCGACCTTGACCTTACCGCGCTCGATGCGCCCGGTCACCACGGTGCCACGGCCCTTGATCCCAAAGACATCCTCGACCGGCATCAGGAAGGGCTGGTCGGTGGATCGCTTCGGGGTCGGGATGTACTCATCCACGGCAGCCATCAGGTCAAGGATACACTTGTACTCGGGGGCGTTGATGTCCTTGCTGGTGCTTTCCAGGGCGCCACGGGCGGTGCCGCGCACAATCGGAATATCATCGCCGGGGAACTCGTACTTGCTGAGCAGTTCGCGCAACTCAATCTCGACCAGCTCCAGCAGTTCCTCATCGTCCATCATATCGATCTTGTTGAGGAAGACCACGACGGCAGGCACCTGCACCTGACGGGCGAGCAGGATGTGCTCACGAGTCTGGGGCATCGGGCCGTCAGGAGCCGAGACCACCAGGATCGCGCCGTCCATCTGGGCCGCGCCGGTGATCATATTCTTGATATAGTCCGCGTGGCCAGGACAGTCCACGTGGGCGTAGTGGCGGTTTTCGGTCTGGTACTCAACGTGTCGAATGGCAATGGTGATGCCACGGGCGCGCTCTTCGGGCGCGTTATCGATCTGGTCGTAGGCCATGAACTGGGCCGCCCCACGCAAGGCGAGAACCTTGGTAATCGCGGCGGTCAGCGTCGTCTTGCCGTGGTCCACGTGGCCGATCGTCCCAACGTTGATATGTGGCTTCGTGCGCTCGAATTTTACCTTCGCCATAGCTGTGTGTAGACCTCGTCATGCTAAATGTGTAACGTCAGGCAGCCGATGGTGGCTCCTGAGAGGGGGCTACCCCATTCGACCAGCAGGCATAGATTGCCGCAGGGAGCAGGCGACCGGATGCGCTTTCGCGCAACACAAGCTCACCAGCGCTGGTCGTTCCCTGATAGCGGGCCATTGCCGCACCAAGAACATTCTGCAAGGTCAGGGCCGATATGTTAGTGGCGTAGGCGCTAATCAGCACACCGAGGGGGCTATCGCTGAGCAGGGCCACACACTCACGAACCAAGCCTGGCAACTGCTCGTTCAGCCGCCAGAGTTCGCCGTTCGGGCCGCGCCCGAAGATCGGCGGATCCATCAGGATGAGATCGTAGCGGTGACCGCGACGCATCTCCCGAGCCACAAACTTCGCCGCGTCATCAATCAGCCAGCGGATGAACCTATCCGCGAGACCCGACGCCTGCTGGTTCTCTTGCGCCCAGCGCAGCGACGGTTTTGATGCATCGACGTGAACGACGTGGGCACCCGCGTGGGCGGCCTCCAGGCTACTCAGGCCGGTGTAACCAAACAGTACAAGCACCCGTGGTTCACGCCGACTGGCCAGTTGGCGACGCATCCAGGCCCAGTGGGCGCTATGTTCAGGGAAGACCCCCGTGTGACGAAAGGGCGTCAGCCTGGCCCAAAAGGTCAGATCGCGATAGTGCATGGGCCACTGCTCAGGAAGTTGTCGGCGCTGCTGCCAAACCCCGGCCCCATCCTCGCCGCGTACCTTCTCGAACGTGGCATCGGCGCGCTGCCACTCGCGCTCCGACAGGTTTGGTTCCCAGATCGCCTGAGTCTCTGGCCGCACCAGCGTATACGGGCCAAACCGCTCAAACTTTGCGCCGTTCCCCGAGTCAATCAGCTCATAGTCAGTCCAGAGCGGGGGAGTCAGCAGGTTTAGGACGGCCATAGCTTACACCAAGAGGGGCAGGATCTCGCAGTTCCGCCCCGCCCCTCTCCGTACACTAATTCCCGGTGCGCTTCTCGATGATCTCCTTGGCCAGATGATCGGGCAGAGCCTCGTAGTGGTCAAACTCCATCGACGAGGTTGCACGGCCCTGAGTGGCAGAGCGCAGATCCGTGGTGTAGCCAAACATCGTAGCCAGGGGCACATACGCCTTAATGATCTGGGCGTTTGCGCGGCCCTCCATCCCATCCACGCGGCCACGGCGCGAGTTAAGGTCGCCAAGCACCGCGCCGAGGAAATCCTCGGGGGTGGTCGTCTCAACCTTCATGATCGGCTCCAGAAGCTGCGGGCGGCCCTTGCGGACACCGTCCTTGAGGCTCATGGAGGCGGCGATCTTAAACGCCATTTCGGACGAGTCCACCTCGTGGAAGGAACCGTCGTAGAGCGTGGCTTTCAGGTCAACCACCGGGTAGCCGGCCACAACACCCGATGACATCGCCTCTTTGATGCCCTGCTCAACCGGATTGATATACTCACGCGGGATCGAGCCACCGATGACGCCGTTGACAAACTCAAAGCCGAGGCCAGGGGTCTGCGGCTCGAACTTAATCTTGACGTGGGCGAACTGGCCCTTGCCGCCGGTCTGCCGCACGAAGCGGGTCTCGATATCAACCGCCTGGGTGATCGTCTCACGGTAAGAAACCTGCGGCTTGCCCTGGTTGGCCTCGACCTTATACTCACGGCGCATCCGGTCAACAATCACCTCAAGGTGCAACTCACCCATGCCCTTGATGATCGTCTGGCCCGTCTCCTGGTCGGTATAGACCCGGAATGTCGGGTCTTCCTCGCTGAGACGATTCAGCGCAATCGCCATCTTATCCTGGTCGGACTTGGTCTTAGGCTCAATCGCCAATTCGACCACCGGCTCCGGGAAGCGGATGCTCTCCAGCACAATCGGGTTGTCCGGATCGCAGATCGTATCGCCAGTGAAGCTTTGCTTAGGGCCGACCATCGCAGCAATATCGCCGGCGTAGACCGACTCAATATCCTCGCGGTGGTTCGCGTGCATCTGCAAGATCCGACCAAGGCGTTCGCGCTGGCCACGGGTCGAGTTGAGGACGTAATTGCCCTTCTCGATCTTGCCAGAGTAGACGCGGAAATAGGCCAACTTGCCGACGTAGGGGTCAGCAACGATCTTAAAGACCAGGCCCGTAAAGGGCGCGTCGTCGCTTGTAGCGCGGGCGATCAGCTCCGCCCCCTCATCGCCAAGCACATGGCCGGGCTGGACGCCCTGGATGGCGGGGCGCTCGATGGGCGAGGGCAAATACTCGATGACCGCATCGAGCAACTTCTGGACGCCCTTGTTCTTCAGGGCAGCGCCGCAGAGTACCGGCACCAACTTGCCACTGATCGTCGCATTGCGCAGTCCGCGCTTCAGCTCCTCGACGCCCAGTTCCTCGCCCTCAAGGTAGAGCAGGGTCAGTTCATCATCGGTCTCCGCGATCATCTCGACCAGATCGGCGTGCGCCTTCTGGGCGGCGGGCAACAGATCGGCAGGAATCTCTTCCTGGCGGGTCTCTTTGCCCAAGTCATCAAGGAAGATCGTCGCCTCCATCGTGAAGATGTCGATCATGCCCTTGAAGCGATCCTCAGAACCGATTGGCAACTGGATAACCGCCGGCTTCGCGCCGAGGCGGTCAATAATCATGCTGACGCAGCGCTCAAAATTCGCGCCGATGCGATCCATCTTGTTGACAAAGCAGATACGCGGCACATTGTACTTATCAGCCTGACGCCAGACCGTCTCGGACTGGGGTTCGACGCCAGCGACGCCATCGAACACGACCACGCCGCCATCAAGGACGCGCAGTGAGCGTTCGACCTCAACGGTAAAGTCCACGTGGCCGGGGGTATCGATGATATTCACCCGGTAATCGACATCCCTAAAGCGCCAAGCGGCGGTGGTGGCTGCCGACGTGATCGTGATACCGCGCTCCTGCTCCTGCGGCATCCAGTCCATCGTCGCGGTACCTTCGTGAACCTCGCCGATCTTATAGGTGCGCCCGGTATAGAACAGGATGCGCTCCGTCGTCGTGGTTTTGCCCGCGTCGATGTGGGCGATGATTCCGATATTTCGGATTTTTTCGAGCTCAATCTGGCGTGGCATACCCGTC
>CAIRFY010000072.1 GCA_903877945.1 uncultured Oscillochloris sp.
CAGCCCTCACCCCCCAGCCCCCTCTCCCCGTGAGGAAGAGGGGCTGGGGGTGAGGGCCGGAGGGTGACTTTGCAACAGCCCTGACCCACTCATCAGAGCTATGGCACAAGCCGTAACTTTCTGCTAGAATTAAAAGTCGGAAATAGACGGTGGCTTACTTTTAGTTCGATGCTCAAACGAACAAGAAGTCCACGTTCAGGTAGTGAGGTTGTAGGGTTATCATGCGGGGGCGTAAAAGGGGAAACGTATGCATATTCTCGTAGCCGACGATGATATTCCTAGTGTGAAGCTGACCTCATTCGTGCTTGAAGAAGCGGGGTATCGTGTCGTCAAGGCATACGATGCACAGGGTATTCTTCAGGCTGTTGATCAGAATAACCTCGATCTGATCTTGCTTGATGTGATGATGCCCAAGTCGAGCGGTTTCGATATTTGCCGCCAGATTCGCCGTACCTCGGATGTGCCGATTATCTTTCTGTCTGGACGTTCCCAGCTCCAAGATCGGGTGATGGGCCTCCAGATCGGTGGCGATGACTACTTAGTAAAGCCCTATGATCCATCCGAACTGCTCGCCCGCGTCGAGGCGGTGCTACGCCGACGCAGTAGCGATATGCTCAACCCCTCGTCACGCATGAGCCAGGGCGACCTGACTCTCGACCCGGTTGAACACAAGGTGATCTTCTCCGATGGTCGGACGGTGGAACTGACTCCGCTTGAATTCCGACTGATCTACTATCTGATGAAAAATTCCGGGAGAATTCTCAATACGGGCCAGATCCTGAGCAAAGTCTGGGGCTACGACTACGAGGGCGAGAGTAATCTGGTGGCCGTTTACATTCGCCGCCTGCGCACCAAGATTGAGAAGGATCCGGAGCATCCGCGCCATGTGATTACGATGCGCAACCTAGGGTATAAGTTTGAGGCATGATGCACCGCATCTGACATCCGTCCTACGCAGACCACGTTGCGATGCAGGTGAGCGGTAGTACGGAGAGGTAGGCAATGGCTGCGACTGATACGCTCCTCGCACGGGCTGAGCCGTGGCTACGCGCAAACATCCGTGACGGGGTGCGTGTTCTGCTGCCCCTCCCGATCCTCGCGCTATCGTGGTGGTTTGTACGGCTCCCGATGGAACGAGTCTCGGCTATTGGGTTGCTCGTGTACGCGGTATGTAACCTGATCTTGCTGGTGACGATGGATCGTGCCCTCGCCAACCGCCAGTGGCGATGGCTCACTGCACTGGTAACGACGTCGATTGTAGGCGACGCCGCCCTCGTCGCATGGCTGCTGGTCACGGTTGGTCCCTTTACCCTGAGCATCTTCCCGATCTACTCGGTGTTTGGGATGAAGGCGCTCCTCTACCGCCGCCAGTTTCTTCCGGTTCTCCTGGTGCCGACCCTCCTCGGTCCCCTCTACCTCTCATCAAGCCACCTTATGGGGCGCGGGAACGCGAACCTCTCCGCCCACCAGGTTCTGGCTTACTGGGGGCTTATCGGCGGAAGCTGCTTGTTCATTGTCATGCTGCTGGTCCTTAGTGAACACCGCTTGCGCCAAACACACGAGTTGTCCCAGCAGATCAGTCAGATTCGCGCTGAATACGACTCGCGGGTGGCTGAACTGGAGAGTATTAACATCGACCTGCGCGTGCGTATCCGCCGCCAGCAGTCCCTTGAGGAGAGTCTGCGGGCGATTACGGGCTCGCTTAGCCTGGACGATGTGCTGAGCCAGATTCTCGACAGTATGATGCAGATGCTCGGCACCCCGCGTGTGAGCGCTGCCGGGTTGACTCTGGTAAGTAACACCGGCTTCACCCACCGCACAATTGGCATCGACGGAGTGATGCCGAAGTGCTGGGCCGAGCCACTCGCCCAGCGGGTGGTCAGTACCCGCAGCCCGGTGGTGGTGAGTGACACCCTGCTTGAGTACGATTGGCGCGATGTGCAGCGCTGTGGGGTGATGTCAGCCCTCAGCGTGCCGCTGATTGACCTGGATCATCAGGTGATCGGTGCCCTCACAGTGATGAGTACGCAGCGCCAGGCATTTACGCCCACTGATGCGCGCCACCTCACCTCGTTCAGCATCCAGGCCAGTGTCGCCATCCACAACGCCGAACTACATACGCGGCTCGCCCGCCAGCAGGCGATGCTTGAGGCGGTGCTGCGCGATATCGGTGACGGCCTGATCGTCCTCGATGGGCAGGGCGCGATGATTATGTCAAATCCGCTGGCCTACCAGGCACTTCAGCAGAGCGACTCACTTGGCGGAGGACTGCGCGATGGGATCACTGCGATCACGCGCCAGCTACGCGCCGAGAACGCCCCTATGATCGAACACGAGCTGCACATGGGCGAAGATGATCACGAGCTGGTCTACCAGATCTTTGCCTCGCTGGTGCGGATCGCGCCCGATGATGAGAGCTATGTGGCGATTGTGCTGCACGACATCACCGACCATAAGCTCCAGGAGCGCCGACGGAGCGAGTTTGTCTCGATGGTATCCCACGAACTGCGCAACCCGCTCAATACGCTCAACGGGTTCCTAAAGGTGGTACTCCAGGGTCAGGCCGGGCCGCTTAACCATCTTCAACAGGAATTCCTCAGCCTGGCCGATAGCCAGGCCGACGCGCTGAAGGGCCGGATCACGGAACTGCTGGAGTTTAACCGGCTTGAGGCCGGACGGCTGCGCCTTCAACCCCAGTGGGCAAACCTGACCGACCTGCTGCTCAATGCCACGGCGCGCTTCCAGATCCTGGCCGAACAGTTCGGACTCAGCGTTGACGCTGATGTGCCTGATAATATCCCCGACTTGCTGATGGATAGCGGGCGGATCAGTCAGGTGCTGACCAACCTGATCGAAAATGCGATGAAGGCGACTCCCGCCGGGGGCCGGATTGAGCTACGTGCGCAGATCCACGAACACGAGGTGCAGGTGCAGGTGTCCGACACGGGCGTGGGTATCCCGCCCGACGAGCGCGAGAAGATCTTTAGCCGCTTCTACCGCCTGGAGAATACGTCGTCGAAGCACGGCGTTCACTTGGGCCTGGGCCTCTCGATCTGTCAGCAGATTGTGGATGGCCACAACGGGCGGATCTGGGTGGATAGCGAGGTGGGCCAGGGGAGTTGCTTTAACTTTACACTCCCGCTCATATGGCGGGGGCAGTTGATCAGCGAACCAGTGACATCGTGAGATGCCACCCCAATCAAGAGCGAGGTTCTCGCACGTGAATGTAGCGTTGATTGCGCTTCCTTGCCTCGGCATGCTGCCAGTGCCACCTCTGACGCTGGCCTATATCGCGACGTTGCTTGAGCAGCGGCGACATATTGTGCGGATCTATGATCTGGCTCTTGACCCTGGCACTGCACTGAATACCGCGTTTCAGCCGCTACGCTCGTTTCGGCCGCAGGTGCTGGTGGTAGCCGGTGAGGAGCCTGAGATGCTCTCCGCCGCTGTCCACGCCCTGCACGAAGATCAGCACCACCACGTGCTACCGGTGCAGATGAGTCGCAGCGGTCTTGACGTAAACCAAATCTGCACGGGGACGATCCGGTGGATTGATCAGCAGCACGGCAATGAGAAGGCGGAGCCGCCTGAGGAGCCGGAGACGATCCGTGCGATTGACGACCTGCCTTTCCCGGCACGTCATCTGCTTTCACTGGAGAGCTACGAACTGCGGGCCGTTGGCGGCGAGCTACAGACGACGGTGCTGATCGCTGGGACGGACATCTCGGGGGGCGGGAGGATCGCCCTGCGCTCGCCAACACAGATCGTGGCCGAACTGCACAGCGTTTCGCACGAGTTTGGGCTGCGCCACTATCTCTTCCCCGATGTGTCGATTACCAGCAACCGAGTCTGGCTGGTGGAATTGCTCACGCGCATGGGTGACGCCCATCTTAACATCAGGTGGGAGGCGAACGCCGATGCCGACCAGCTTGATACGTCGATGAGCGTACAGATGGCGCATGCGGGGTGCGAGGCGATCACGCTCCATCTGCGAGCGGCTAATGTGTTCGAGTCGGCTAGTGTACGGAGCCGGGTGCGCCATGCGGTGACGACGGCGCGCAACCAGGGGGTGTTTGTGCGCGCCCACGTGCGGCTGGAGCCGCCCTATGAGTCGGTGCCGCACCTGGTAGATGTGGCTGCGACCTTTAACCTCGACGATGTGCGCTTTGATGTGGTGGGCGATGGTACGCAGGTGAGGGAGTTGGCCCTCCAGATGTATGGTGCCGGTCGCGACCGCCAGCGTTTTATCAGCCGCTTCGGCCCGGCCCTCGGTACCCTGATCTGGCGGCTGAGCGGCCCGCGCTCAGAGTAGGGGCAAGGACTCCTCGGCCTCGCCGCGATTATCCGGGGTGAGGGCCAGATCCCCATCGGCGGCGCGGTCAATACGGTCAATACGCCCGATGATGCGAGCCGGGCCGACGGCGGTGTCGCGGAAGCTCGACCCTCGCCTCTTCCAGGATCGTTCTGACGAGGCGGGACGGTTGATACACCGAGGCGCGGGGTATTCCGGCGGACATCTGCGGGGCCAGGTGGTCGCGGTGTAGCCCGCTGGGTACGAGAAGTATGGTTCGGCCGCGCCGAGGCTTCGCTATCCCCACAAGAGCGGCTTTGGTTTTGCCGGTGGCAGCGGGGGCGAGGAGGATGGTTGTGTGGTTCATGGTGGTGGTGTGGTACGCTGTGGGGCGTAGCAACGCGGTGCTGCTGCCGCCCGTACGGGGCGCTGCCGTCCAGTATAGCGTATATAGAGGTCGTTATGCAGACAGAGATCATAGGCGGGGCGCGGCCACGATTGCTGGCGGTGTTGGCGCACCCGGACGATGAGAGCTTTGGGATGGGCGGGACGCTGGCGTTCTATGCGTGGTGCGGCGCGGAGGTACACCTGATCTGCGCGACGGGCGGCGAGGAGGGCGAGATGGCTCCGCAGTTCCTTGAGGGCTATGGCTCGACGGCGGAGCGGCGGGCGGCAGAACTGGCCGGGGCGGCGCGGGCATTGGGGCTGACGAGCGTGACGATGTTGGGCTACCGCGACTCGGGGATGCCGGGGGCGGCGGCGAACACCCACCCGCAGGCGCTCTTCGCTCAGCCACTGGAGGCGGTGGCGGCGCGGGTGACGGCGGAGATCCGGCGCATCCGGCCGCATGTGGTGGCGACGTTTGACCCGATTGGTGGCTACCGTCACCCCGACCATATCGCCATCCAGCGGGCGACGGTGGAGGCGTTCTATGCGGCGGGCGACTCGGCGCGGTTTGCGGGGGAACTGCCGGTCTATGCGCCGCAGAAGCTGTATTTCCACACCTTCTCGCGGCGCTTCCTGCGGCTGGCGGTGCGGCTGATGCCGCTGTTTGGGCGTGACCCACGGCGCTTCGGGACGAACGGAGACATTGACTTGGCCTCGCTGGCCGAGGTGGAGTACCCGATCCACGCCGAGGTTGACTTTCTGCCGGTGACGCGGGCACGCGAGAAGGCCGGGGCGTGCCACGCCAGTCAGGGCGGCGGCTCGGGGATGCTGCGCGGGCCGGTGGGCTGGATGTTCCGGCTGCTCGGCGGGCGCGAGACGTTTATGCGGGCCTTCCCGCAGCCGACGCCTGGCCCGCACGAGCGGGATCTGTTTGCGGGGGTTGTGTGGTGAGGCGAGGAGGCGGTGAGGCGAGGAGGCGAGGAGGCGGTGAGGCGAGGAGGCGAGGAGGCGGTGAGGCGGTGAGGCGGTGAGGCGGTGAGGCGGTGAGGCGGTGAGGCGGTGAGGCGGTGAGGCGGTGAGGCGGTGAGGCGGTGAGGCGATGGGGATTTGCATATGCGCGTGGCGATCATTGGGGCCGGGGCGATGGGCGGCGTCCTTGGCTACTACCTTTCCGCCGAGGCCGATCTGGTGCTGGTAGATGGCTGGGCCGAGCATGTGGCCGCGATCAACGCCGATGGACTGCGCTGCGACATTGATGGCGTTGCGCGTATCCGCCTGGTTTACGCGGTGACTGACCCCGCCGAGGCTGGACACGCTGATGTGGCGATTATTCTGGTGAAATCCCGCCAGACGCCCTGGGCCGCCGGGGTTGCTCAGGCGCTGCTCGGGCCGGACGGGGTGGCCTACACCCTCCAAAACGGCGTGGGCAACCACGAGGCGTTGGCAGCGTCCCTGGGCGACAGCCGCGTCGGCCAGGGCGTCACCGCGTTGGGCGGCACGCTGCTCGGCCCCGGCCGGGTGCGTCACGCTGGCCTGGGGCCAACGCTGTTTGGCTCCGCGCCCAACCGGCCCGTCGCCGTGGCGCTGGCCGATCTCTTCCGCCGCTGCGGGCTGCCCGCCGAGGTGCGCGACGACATCGACTCGTTGCTCTGGGGTAAGCTGCTGGTGAACGTGGGGATCAACGCCCTGACCGCGCTGCTGCGGGTGCCCAACGGCGCACTGGCCGATCTGCCGCAGGCCCGCGATCTGCTGGCCCAGGCGGTGGGCGAGGCGGCGGCGGTGGCGGCGGCCCGTGGCGTGTGCCTGCCCTACGCCGACCCGGTGGCCCACGTGCTGGACGTGGCCCGCGCCACTGCCGCCAACCGATCATCCATGCTTCAGGACGTGCTGCGCGGTGGGCCGACGGAGGTGGCCGTCATCAACGGCGCGGTCGTCCGCGAGGGTGCCCGCCTTGGCGTACACACCCCGGTCAACCGCACCCTGCTGGCCCTTGTCGAAGCCCTCGACGCCAGCGCGGATCTCCGCGTGATCTGAATCATAATATTGCAATACCCTTGACCTCACCGACGGCCCTGGGCAGGTCGTAACGTTTCGTAGTGGAACGTCCCGGTTGACGCCTGACGCGGTGCTTGGCGGGAACGGGCCGCAGTTCCACAACCTGAGCGTTGCTCCGCCCACGCCGATTATTACGGCCACACCGATCATCACGCCCGCATGCCACTGCAATTTTTGGCTGCGTTTACTGCACCCGACAGTCAGCGTCTACACCACCCACGCCCCCAATTCTGCAACCCTCTCCGGCTACGAACTGCGAAGGCGGCCTTCGCAGTTCGTAGCCCGCCCGCTCACGGGCGGGCGTCATCAGTCAGCCGCGAGTGTCGGCGAGGGCGTACCCCAGGTGCCGCCGAAGACGAAGCTGGCGAGAGGCTTGCGCGTGCGATCCGCCAGTTCGCGCTCACGCAGGGGCGCAGGCAGGTCGTCGGGCGAGCCAAGTGTGCCAACGGCGATCACCGTGACGGGCTGGTAGTCCTCTGGGATGGCGAAGGCGGCGCGGGCCTGATCCGAGGAGAATCCGGCCATCTGGTGAACATAGAGGCCGAGGGACGTGGCCTGGATGCTGAGGTGCGCCGCAGCCTGGCCGAGGTCGTAGAGCGCCCAGGGGTTGGGCTTGCCCGGCTCACGCAACACCTGTGCCGCCGCGAGAATGAGCAGCGGGGCGTTTTTGGCCCAGACCTGATTGCCCTCGGCCAGCGTGCCCAGCAGCAACTCGAAGGTCTGCGTATCGTCGCGGGGGGCGACGATAAAGCTCCAGGGCTGGCCATTCGCGCCCGACGCCGACCAGCGGGCGGCTTCAAGCAGGCTGCGGATCTGTGCGGGCGAGACCGGGTCGGACGTAAAGGCGCGTGGGCTCCAGCGCGCCTGGAGGATCTCGTGGATGGGGTGATCGGTAGGCGAAAGTCGCGTTGACATGGGCAAGATCCTTTAGATAAATGAGGTTACGACTATTATTAAATATAAAAGGTCATTTTGTCAAATATGGCGTGATGGACGTCCCGTTCATGAAATGCGTGTCGCTATGATGTATCTTAATTTTAATTACGTTATATTGTCAAGTATTCATTATTATAATGTTGCGCGATATTATGAAGTATGCTACACTCTACCAGATGTCTCCTGATGCAGCGTGGGGTAGCGCATGTTCAACAGCCAGATGCACGTGCCTCGGACAATCGTTAGCCGAGAGCCCTGGGTTCCCGAGCAGAACCCCACGATCTCCTGCGAGATCCTCCCGGTCGCCCTCTCGTCCGGGCAGATTTACTACCTCCGCCGCCGCAACGATAGCGTCGGTGGGGCGTGGCACGAGCCGCATGTGAGCGCCCACCCATCGGAACTGGTGCGGGCGCACCTTGAGGCGTTCCTCGGGTTCAGCCTTGATCCGCAGGCGTCGGTTGTCCACTCAACCGCATGGCGCTACGAGTGTGGCGGCAGCGCCGGAGGACGGCTGATTTTGACCTACCTGGTTGTCCTCGCGCCAGTCTGTTGTCTGCCGCTCTCCCACCTGACCGGGCAGATCAGCCTGGAACCCCTGCCCCTGGCGCAGCCCGCACGCAGCGAGACGCTTATGCCGCCGACGCGGATCGGCCTGGAGCATGTGCTGGCCCACGCTCTCGACCACCTAACCCTGCTGATGGAGACGGATGCGGCCATCCATGCCGCCCTCGGGGATGCGTGGCGCACGGCCCTCCACCGCCGCCTGCCGCGCCCGGCTGGTGAACTGCGCCTCGCGCAATGATTATTTCTACGAAGACATGGTTCAGAACAGCTTTACAGTGTGGCGGGGACGCGATGAGGCGAGGATGCGATAGCATCGCCTCATCGCCTCATCGCCTCATCGCCACACTGTAAAGCTGTAACCTGGCACCTAAAACCTTGCCGAAGGAGCGCCCATCTGGCATACCTTGAACCGCACGCCCACCTGTCCGGCCATGACCACGATCATCACGACCATGATCATCACGACCATGACCATCACGACCATGATCACAGCGGCTGGTTGAGCCGGATCGCCCATCTGCTGCCCTTCAGCCACAGCCACGCTGCCGAGGACAAGATCGATGCAGCCCTGGAGAGCAGCGAGCTTGGCATCTGGGCGCTCAAGATCTCGCTGGTGGGCCTGGGTGCGACGGCGATCTTCCAGCTTGTGATCGTCCTGCTCAGCGGGAGTGTCGCCCTGATGGCGGACACCATCCACAACCTGGGCGACGCCCTCACCGCCGTGCCGCTCTGGGTGGCCTTTGTGCTGGGGCGACGGGCAGCCACCCGCCGCTACACCTACGGCTTTGGGCGGGCCGAGGATATTGCCGGGATTCTGATTGTGCTGACCATCCTGGCCAGCGCGCTGATCGCTGGCTACGAGAGCTATCGTCGGCTGATCGACCCACAGCCGATCAGCCACGTCGGCTGGGTGATCACGGCCGCCATCGTGGGCTTCATCGGCAACGAACTAGTGGCGATCTTCCGCATCCGGGTTGGGACTCAGATCGGCTCGGCGGCGCTGATCGCCGACGGTCAGCACGCCCGTGTTGATGGGTTCACCTCCCTCGCGGTGCTCGTCGGTGCGCTCGGTAGCCTGGCGGGCTACCCGCTGGTTGACCCGATCATCGGCCTGCTGATCACCGTCGCCATCCTGGTGATCGTCAAGGACACGGCGGTGACAATGTGGCACCGGCTGATGGACGCGGTTGACCCGGCGGTTGTGGCCCGTATCGAGCACGCAGCCGGACACGTGCCGGGGGTTGAGTCGGTCGCCCAGGTACGGGCGCGCTGGGTGGGCCACCGCCTGCACGCCGATTTGCACATCACGGTCGATGCGGATCTGCCGACCCACGTCAGCCACCGCATCGCCAACGATGTGCGCCACGCCCTGCACCACGCGCAGCCGCGCCTCGCGGCGGCGGAGGTCTACACACAGCCCTGCGGGCACAGCCGGTAAGGTAGGATTCGTTGGAGCTTGATAGTTGCTGCCGGGCAGCCCTCACCCCCAGCCCCCTCTCCCGCTCAGGGCATATCGTTACCCACATCTTTTTTTACCGCAGTACAATGCGGTGTATCGACCCCTCCCGGCGGGCGACTGAAGTCGCCGCTGGGGAGCCTACGGCTGGGCGTCGGCCTTCGCCGACGCCGGAACC
>CAIRFY010000073.1 GCA_903877945.1 uncultured Oscillochloris sp.
AAGCGTCCCGGCAGCCCATATTGCGGTCGGGACGCTTCGCTTCGCTCAGCGTGACAGCGTTACTTCTGCCCTACGGTGTCGGCGTTAATCCGCCGCATGGGCCATGACCGGTGCAACCGTATCAACCAACTGATGGGCCTGACCGCAGCGCAGCACCGTGTGAGCATGCCAATCCTCGCGGGTCTGTGGAAAGTCACTGCGGAAGTGGCCACCGCGACTCTCCTCACGGCGCAGGGCGCTCTCGACAATCAAGCGGGCCACGAGTACGGCATTGGCCGCCGTGATCGCCTCACTATCTTCGGGATCAGCCTGGATGGGCATCATCGCCAGTGCCGCCTGGCCGATCCGCAGGCTGGGGCCATCGCGTAGCGGCCCGGCGGCGGCCACCATAATCTTGGCTAGGTTGGTGCGCCAACCCAATGCAACATGCAACATGCAAAATGGACTCTCCGGGGCGGTCTGTGCAAATTCCAGCTCAGACTCATCTGCATTGTGTATTGTGCATTGTGCATTGTGCATATGCCGTGCAGCGGCATACCCCGCCCGCTTGCCAAACACCAGGCACTCAAGGAGCGAGTTGCTGGCCAGACGGTTTGCACCGTGGACGCCGGTACAACTCACCTCGCCAGCGGCGTAAAGGCCAGGCATGCTGGTGGCCCCGTGCAGGTCGGTGCGGACCCCGCCCATGAGGTAGTGCGAGGCCGGGGCCACCGGGATGGGTGTGGTCGCAATGTCGATCCCGTCGTCACGCAGGCGGGCCGAGATCGTCGGAAAATGGTGCGCCAGCAAATCTGGCGGCAGGTGGGTCAGGTCGAGCAGCACATGGTCACTGCCCGTTCGCCGCATCGCCGCATAAATTCCACGCGTCACCACATCACGTGGGGCCAGTTCGGCACGCGGGTCGTAGTCAGGCATAAAACGCTCGCCGTCGATAGTGCGCAGGATACCGCCTTCGCCGCGAGCCGCCTCGCTAATCAAGAAGCCGCTGCCGGCGTGGGTGCGATAGACCGTCGGATGGAATTGGACAAACTCCATATCGGCCACCTCAACCCCGGCGCGGTAAGCCATCGCGATGCCCTCGCCAAGAGCGACGGGCTGGTTGCTGGTGAGTCCGTAGAGTGCGCCGACCCCGCCAGTAGCCAGGATCGTTGTTTCAGCCAGAAAATGCAACCAGACGCCGGACTCGTCGCGGGCCAGGGCACCAACCACACGCCCGCCGACATCGAGCAGGTCGGCGGCCTGCCAGCCCTCGCGGATACGGATGCGCGGGTGCGCCTGGGCCTGGGCGATCAGCTCGCGGGTGACGGCCCAGCCCGTGGCATCGCCCACATGGACGATACGGCGCTGCGAGTGGCCGCCCTCCAGACCGAGTGCGAAACGATCATCGCTATCGCGCTCGAAGGGTACGCCGAGGGTAGCCAGTTCGCGCATCAGGCCGGGAGCGTCGTAGGCCAGGGCCGACACCGCACCCCGGTCAGACAGGCCAGCCCCCGCAATCAGCGTATCGTCGATATGAGCGCGGGGCGAGTCGCCATCGTTGAGAGCGGCGGCGATCCCGCCCTGGGCCAGGGCCGAGTTGCTCTCGGGCAGGCACCCGCGCACCAGAACAGTGACATCAGCGCGCTCGGCGGCCACCAGGGCCGCGCTCAGCCCCGCCGCGCCGGCACCGATCACCAGTACCCCGGTGCGCTCCACGCGGGCGACACAGGGCTGGCTGGCCAGGACATATCGCGGAGTGTGTATCATAGGAATATACCTCGGTGTACCTTTCCATAGACCCTGTAGAGGCGCATCGCGATGCGTCCCTACAGCGCAATCATCCGCTCAATCGCCGTGCGGGCGCGGGCGGCCAGGGCCGGGTCAACCCTTACCGGATAGGTGAGGTTACGCAGGCAATCACGCACCCGCTCCAGGGTTATCACCTTCATATAGCGACACGAGATCGACTCATCGATTGGCAGGAACTCCTTCTCCGGGTTAGCCTTGCGCATCCGATGCAGCACACCAATCTCAGTGGCAATCACAAACTGATCCGCACTGCTCTGGGCCGCGTGGCGGATCATGCCCTCCGTGGAGAGAATGTGAGTTCCCTCGGCGCTAATTGAGCCAGATGCCAGGTAGTGCATCGTGCTGCTAACACAGCCGCACTCGGGGTGGATGAGCAACTCGGCACCGGGGAGTGCGGCCCGCTGGCGCTCGACCATCGCTGGCTTAATTGCGGCGTGGACGTGGCACTCACCAGCCCAGATCTCCATCTTCCGACCCGTGACCTGGCGCAGGTAGCTGCCCAGAAACATATCGGGCAGAAACAGGATCTCTTTGTCCTCCGGAATCGCCCGAATGACCCGCTCAGCATTCCCCGAGGTACAGCAGTAGTCACTCTCCGCCTTCACCTCAGCGGTCGTGTTGACATAGCTCACCACGACCGCGCCGGGATGTTCGGCCTTCCACGCTCGCAGTTGGTCGGCAGTGATCGAGTCAGCCAACGAGCAGCCAGCCTCCATATCGGGGATGAGTACCGTCTTCTCTGGCGAGAGGATCGCCGAAGTTTCAGCCATAAAATGTACCCCGCAAACCACCAGGATCGGCGCGGTGCTACGGGCGGCGAACTGAGCCATGCCCAGCGAGTCGCCCACATAATCGGCCATATCCTGAATCTCGCCATACTGGTAGTTATGGGCCAGAATCACCGCGCCGCGCTCGGCCCGTAACTGGTCAATCTCCTCAGCCAGGACTCGGGCGGCTGCGGGGGTATCGTGATAGAGTCCAGCGGTCATTGTAGTGCCTCCCGATAATCTAGCCTTACGAGCAAGCTATTAGTGTTCCACATACACTAAATACGTCAATAAAGAGAGCCGTGCGGCCACGACGGAATAGTGTACAATGTACACCAATACCCTGTGTAAAAAAACGGCCCCACGGCCAGGCATGCACATCACACTGGCAAAAGTATACGACTCCTCGTAAGTGTTGTCAAGACACCAGACCGTATGTGCGCGACCATGCCAGTGACGGTATGTCACGTCCTAATGCGGAACCAAACAGCCGTTCGTGTGCCTGTCGTTGCCCCTTGTTGCTGGAGTGAACCGCTGAATCTGTACACCCTTGTCGCGATGCCGCCCGCCAATCGTAAAAGCGCCGTGTTTGCCTCACTGGTGAGGCCCGTCGAAGCATACGAAGCCGAACAGCTCGCACGGGTAGCGCCTGAACGGTCTAGCTTACTCTCCGATCTCGCGGTGCTTGAAGCCCGACTGAAGGATGCGCAAAAAGATGCGGGGGGACGAAAGAAGTCTAGCGCAGATATTGCCTCACAAGCCATTGCACAGCAGGATGCCCGCGATATTGCCGCTGAGATTGCGATGTTTCGGGTACCGGCCCTTCCCCGGTACATCGTGGGCGATGTTACCCCCGAGAAGCTCGCAACAATGCTGTGTGAGCAGGACGGGCGTATGGCGGTCTTGGATGATGAAGGCGGTTTTTTCGACATCCTGGCGGGCCGGTACTCCAACGGCTCGCCCAACATAGACGTAGTCCTGAAAGGTCATTCTGGAGCAACGCCGCTTCGGGTTGATCGCGGATCGCGGACTCCGGAGTTTATCGCCGCGCCTGCCCTTACCCTCGGTCTGGCCGTGCAACCGGCGGTGCTCGACGGTCTGGCCGACTCGCCCTCGTTTCGTGGCCGTGGTTTGCTCGGACGGCTGCTGTACTGTCTTCCTGCCTCACCTGTGGGCGGGCGGGCATTTGACGCGCCGACCATCCCTTCACGGGTAAGCGCCGACTATGATCGCCACATCACGGCCCTTATGGCTCGTTCTGTCCGTTCTGTCAATGGGGTAGCAGCGGATATGCTGACCCTAACGGTGGCCGCCGTAGCCGAACTGCGCAGCCTTCACAACTGGTTAGAGCCTCAACAGATAGCACAGGCTCAGAAGGTGTGGAGAGCCATAGAGCAGAGGGGAGTAGACACCGTTACCAAGCGGGATATATGGCGCTACAGCCTGGGCGGTATCCAGACAGCCGACGATCTAGACGCGCCGCTGGGTCTGCTCGTGCGGCATGGATATCTGAGGTTAGCTCTTATACCCCCACAACTGGACGGGGGCGTAAGCCTTCGCCCGTGTACGAAGTAAACCCGCTACAACCTGCCAGAAATGCCAGAAATGCCAAAAACACAACCGGCGCAACCTTCACGCCGGTTGAATATCCTGAAAGTCATCATTCTGGCATTTCTGGCATTTCTGGCAGCCCGCCCGCCGCGCCGATTTCCGCCAGATACTCGGTAATCAATCGCGCCATCAATGGCCCGCCGCACTGGTGCGTGATCGCGCCTGACGGTTCTGTAGGGAAACGGAGCTATGCCACTGAGTCCGAGGCCCAGGCAGAGGCGAAAGTATGCAACGCTCACGCCGACCGCATCGCTCACAGCTAACGACGGGGCGCGGTGATTGCGCAAGCGATTCGCCGCTGGGGGTAGGGCAGCGCCGCTTAGCTTGAATCATCCTCGCAAATTGCGAGGATAGACGAGCGCACCGCCAGGTGCGGAAACTCCGCACCTGCGACTCACGGTCATCTGGGGAATTTCCCCAGATGACCGGCGCTCTGTCATGTTATGGATATATGCACGGCGTATGATGTATCCGGCATCAGCATAAGCGCAATCAACCGAGAAGGTAGTGAGATTATGTCTAAGGAGATTGAATTTGAACCAGCTTATATCTATCCGGATGATTATAGAAAACCCTACTTAATAGAAAGGTATAAAAAACATGTATTTTCGCTTTTCCAGATGAGAAGAGTAATAGAAAGAGATGTTAATATTATTTATATCGGGTCTGACGAGTGGTATCAATGGATTGATACTAATGATAGATTTCGTTATCTGTCAAGAAAATATATATCAGAGTATCGTAGTCTCTTAACTACTTGTTTAATCCAGAAAGAGCGGCGCGGAAAATACTATTATTGGTATGCTTACAAGTGGCACACACACGGTATACCGGCTAGTCGTATCTATATTGGCAGATTGGAGCGATTAAGCGCACACCAATTAATAGACAAGATACAAGAGCTAGAGCGAGTTGCAGATGAGTCGCGAAGCGCTGTTTTAAATGAGCGCAAACGCCATGCAAAGGCACGCCGCAGGGCATACGATAAAGCCCGTAGGGCTGCCATTAAGGCCCGCAAGCGTGCCGAACTGGATAGCGCGAGAGAAACGTGAAGCATCCTCCCAAAACCACAACCGGCGGAAGTGCAGCTGCACTTCCGCCGGTTGCCTGCCCCTGTACGGTTTGCCCCCGGCCTACGGCTCGGGTATCTCCAGCACCTCACGTTGCACCGTCCTGCCGATAAGCTCGCGTTCGCTCTCCTCGCGCCGTACTTCCAGCACCAGGGCCAGGGCGTCGCGTAGATTGGCCCGTGCCTCTTCCATCGTGGCCCCCTGCGTATTCACGCCTGGGATTTCCACGATCCACGCGGCGATCCACTCGCCATCTTGCACAAAGACCGCTGTTAGGTTCATCGCTACCCACCTGCTGATACTTCAAGCTCATAGACTGGCACGAGCACCTCGCGTACCGGCGCACGCCGCCCATGCACGGTTTCCTCAATCGTTTTCAGCACATTAGCAGCATAGAAGCGTGCCCCACAGGCAAGACAAACCCCGGCTGGCACATTTTCCAGGAGTACATAGCTCCCATGCACCTTGCGATGCATGGTGACAAAGCGTTCGACTAGCGGTTCACCGCACTGTTCGCATGTCTCGCCATCCCAAAATCCCATAGTGATCACCCTATTTCGTACACGGTGATGATGCGTACTTTGCTTCCACTGGTGATACGGCAAACAACACCGATGGCCCGCCCATCAATGGACACGCCGACGATCTCGTATTTGGCTTCATCAGGCCAACTCTGCTGAATGGTGCCACTCAGAAGACAATATTCGATGTCATAGATGTCTATCCCATCGTTCATGGCTTCTTCGTCGGCATGTTCCGTCAGATAGTACAGACCGTTTCGTACCAGTGAGCGTATCTCTTGCTGTCGATTCACAGTTACTCGCCTCTGTCCAGTTCGCCCCCGGCCTACGGCTCAGGTACTAGCCCTACGGTCAACGCTTACGGAAATCCTGACCATTACAAAGCCATAAACCGGCTCTATTTCAGCCGATAACCCGCTAGGCGTTGTTCATCCCCGTTTCCTTTCCGCCGGTTGCCCGCCCCTACCCCGTTCGCCCCCGGCCTACGGCTTGGGTAATGTGAGACCAATTGGTCTCACATTCTCCTCAATTTTGTCCCCAATTGGGCACAAATTATCAGCCACATTATCACCCGGCCCTGTCCAGTTCGCCGCTGGACTGTTTTGTCTTTGGCGGGTTTGGCATATACCTAAGTATCTCGTGCGGTAAGCACTCAAAGTATGAACAAAGCGTGCTGAGTGTGTCGAACTGGATTCCCTTTGCCTTATTTGTGGTAAGCGCTACCAGGGTAGAAAGCGCGATTCCTGTATCTCGTGAAATTTGCCGAAGGGTAAGCGGTTTAGCGCCTTGCCTTATCAGCTTGGCGTTATGCTGCGTCATAAAATATCGTAGGTCACTCGTAATCACAATTGCAGCCTGCATAAACTACTCCATGTGTTGAATTTTAGTCCAGTGGCACAATAATAGCAAAAACGAAAGCCTAAGTCAATGCAGTGAATTGACAATCGCTATCAGTGCGTGGTGGTATACGTTCACGATAAACGAACGGCGTGGCTAGGTCATCACCCTAGCCGCGCCACTAGCAACCAAAAGGAGACTCATTCCAATGGCTACCGCGACAGATTGTAACATCAGGCCGGTTCCTTCTGGGTACCAAACCTTCACCATTGAGCTTACCGACGAAGACGCCGCCCTTTTGCGGGCAGAGACGCGGGCACAGGAAGCCTATCACCGCGCATGGTCTGAGCAGAACGGCTTCCCAGTGCGGATCTGGACACCCGATAAGTTGGCCTCAACCCTCGTAAGCATCGCCCTTCGTAAGGAAGGGGGCGCACAATGAAGCAGTACGTTATCATCATCGCCGCCGCTGCCCTGGCCATGCTGGCCCTGAGCGCCGCTATCACCGCGTTCACCCCGGCCCCGTTCGATCCTGTACTCTACGAACGCCAGCAGATCGCCATTGAACGCATGCACATCCTGGCCCCGGTGGAAACCTTCGCCGCTGGTGTTCTCACCCTCATGCCCGCCGCCCTGGCCGTCATCAGCCTTGTCTTACTGACTGCCTGGGGGTCAGTCGCCGTCATCAGGTTTCGCCGTGAGCGCCACCCCGACTCACGCGGACTGTTGCCGTGCCGGTCTACCGTCTCAACGATATGGCCCCGGTCGCCTTGGGAGCCTACCACGGCACCCGCCAGATCGAAGCCGCACAGCAGCCGGTACCCCACGTCGTTACCTACAGCCCATCCGAACACTACGCGCCCCGACTCGATTATCGAGGAGAGTCCCGCCGAACTGCTCTACCGGCTCCTGATGAGTCCGCTCCCATCGCGCAGCTACCGCCCGTTCCCAGTTTCGCCCAACTGCTTGATAGAGGGCTAGTCGGACGTGGAAACCCCTTGCTGATGGGCTACGATAGCATGGGCAAGCCGGTTGAAGGGAGCTGGTTACAGCTCTACAGTACCGCCGTGGGCGGTCTGGCGGGTAGCGGTAAAAGCTGGACTGCGACCTTCTTAGCCGTGCAAGCCGCGCTCTTTGGTAGCCGGATCGTGTTGCTTGACCCCCATGCCGCCGACTCTGAGAGCCTAGCCGCCCGTCTCGCCCCCATGCACACCCGCTTCGTGTGTGAGGTAGCCAGCGAACCGGCCCAGATGCGCGCCGCCGTTGAGCTAGTGACGAGTGAGTTAGCCCGCCGCAAGTCTGGCCGGCACGGTGAACCGTGGCTCTTCATCGCTGATGAATTTAGCGCCCTGCAACGTGGCGAACTGGCCGAACCCCTGTCTGCTCTTGTGGAGGGTCTAGGCCAGGAAGGGCGCAAGCTGGGAATGTACGCCATGGTCTGTGGCCAAGTCTGGAGTGCCACCCGTGCCGGTGGCACGGAGCTACGCGACTCACTGGCCAGTGCCTACGTTCACCGGCTGCGGCCCGCCCAGGCTCGTATGCTTACCGGCATGGGGACTGATGAGCTCCCCGCCGATCTGTTGCAACTGCCCGCCGGAAGCGCCTACCTGCTCGACACCGCAGGCGATCTGCGCCGCGTCACCATTCCGCAGATGTGCCCGGCTGATGTGGCGAGAGTCGCCCAGTTGCTCGACAGCCCGGCCCCTTCCGTAGCCCCTTCCACAAACCGCCCGTTGGGCTTCCGCCCGGCCCGCCCGGAAGGAGCAATGGAAGCGCCCCTTTCATCGCATCAGGATGCTGGGAACTGGACACCGGAAGAGGCCCAGATATTAGCGGCCCTGAAAGCGGGCAAAACGCCGGGGGAAGTTGCCGCCGAACTAGCGGGTACCAGTGGCGGGCGCAAATATCGGGAAGCCTCTCGCCGTATCGCCGATCTGATTAGTCGTGCGCTAGGGAAGGGTGGCCAGTTGTGAGCGAAGCAACCGCCGCGCTACCTGCCCCCAATCCCGAGTCGCTCTCCCTCACCGAGGCGATCACCGAATTCTGCGCGGATATGAAAATTCGCAACTTGCGCCCCACAATCATCAAAGATCACCGGGCGGAGTTGCTACGCTACGAGCGCTGGCTATGGCCTGAGCGCCTGAACTGGCGCACCGTTACCTATCGCCAGTTAAAGGGCTACATATCCGGCAAGCTCGACAAAAGCTATCAATGGCTGAGGAATGGTATCTGCACCCTGCGCGTCTTCTACGCCTGGGCAGTTGAGGAGGGCTACCTATCATCGTCGCCAGCGGCAGGGTTCAGGACGCCAAAGCAGCCCAAGCCGCTCCCGCGCTCCCTTGCCGAAGCCGCCCAGATGCTTTCCTACGGTAAGCGCACCGTGTACCGCAACTCCACCGGCGGCCCGCTCAGTCCCTCCTCCCTGTGGAAGAGCTTCAAGTCCGCCCGCGAGGCGGCTGAACTGCCTGACATGCGCTTTCATGACTTGCGGCACACCGCCGCTACCCTGATGCTGGCCGCTGGTGAACCTATCGCCGCCGTGTCTGCTGTCCTGGGTCACAGCAGCCCAGCGATTACAGCCAGAGTCTACGCCCATGCCCTTGAAGAGAGCAAAGCAACCGCTATCGCTGGCCTGTCAACCAGGCTGCGCAGAGGCTAAAAAATGCCAACTACTCACACGCATAACTCACAGAACGCAGCGCCGCCGCATCTGAATGCGGTAAACAGGCATCAAAATAAGGTCTGTCAAGACACCAGACCGTATGTGCGCGACCATGCCAGTGACGGTATGTCACGTCCTGATCTGAACGGCGACGTTGTCTCCCTGTCACTTATTCAGCCGTGGGTCGAGGATGTCGCGCAGGCCATCGCCCACCAGGTTGAACCCGGTGACGACCAGAAGCATGGCGAAGGCGGGGAAGAAGGTCAGCCACCACTGGGTGGTGATATAGTTACGCCCCTCGCTGATCATGACGCCCCACTCGGGGGTGGGCGGCTGGGCGCCGAAGCCGATGAACGAGAGGCCGGAGACGGCCAGGATTGTGCCGCCCATGTCGAAGCTGGCCTGCACCAGCAGCGGCGAGAGGGTATTGGGCAGGATGTGGCGCAACAGGATGCGCAGGTTGCTCATGCCGATTGCCCGCGCAGCCTGCACGAACTCTTGGTCGCGCAGCACCAGCACCTGCCCACGCATCAGCCGGGCGTAGATTGGCCATGAGACGACGGCTACCGCGATCAGGGCGTTCTGGAGGCTCGGCCCGAGGGCACCGGCGATGGCCATCGCCAGGATCAGGCTGGGGAAGGCGAAAAAAATATCGGTGAGCCGCATGATCGCCTCGTCCCACCAGCCGCCCAGGTAGCCAGCGATAGCCCCCACCAGGGTGCCTACGCTGGAGGCCATTACCACGACTGACAGGCCAGTGAAGAGTGAGATCCGCGCCCCGTGCAGGATACGGCTAAAGATGTCGCGTCCAAGCTTGTCGGCACCGAAGAGGTACGCCACCGAGGGGGGCTGGAGACTCGCTGGGATGTTCTGCTCCAGAGGCGGGTAGGGGCTGATCAGACCGGCCAGGACGGCCAGGATCACAAAGACGACGATGATCACCAGCCCGATGACCGCCGTCGTCTCTTTGCGGAAGCGGCGGGTGAACAGGCGTAGCGGCGTAGCGGTTTGCGGGGTTGCCATAGCGATCAGCTCACCCGCACACGCGGGTCGATCAGCGAGTAGCCGATGTCCACCAGGGTGTTCACCAGTGGGTAGACAATCGCCGCCACTAGGGTCACGCCCATTACCGCCGGGTAATCCAGCGTCGTGACCGATGTGGTGGCGTAGCGCCCGAGTCCCGGCCAACTGAAGATCGTTTCGGTAAGCACGGCTCCACTGAGCAGGGAGCCGAAGGTCATGCCGACGGTGGTGAGTACGGGCGGCAGGGCGTTCTTAAACACGTGCCGACCGACCACGACGCGGTCGCGCAGGCCCTTGGCCTTGGCAGTACGCACAAAATCCTGGCCGAGTACCTCCAGCATGGCCGAGCGGGTCATGCGCAGCAGCACAGCAGCGGAGAAGTAGCCGAGCACCAGGGCGGGCAGGATGAGGTGGCCGACGGCGTTGGTCAGCAGCGACCAGTTCCCGGCCAGGGCGGCGTCCAGTGTGTACAGGCCGCTGATGTGGGGTGGCGCACTGATTGCCGAGTCGAGCCGCCCAGGGCCAGGCAGCCAGCGCAGTTGACGCCAGAAGATGCCCAGGGCCAGCAGGCCGATGTAGAAGACCGGCATTGACCCGCCGACCAGGGCGAACATGCGGGCCAGGGCGTCGCTCCAGGAGTTACGGTGCAAGGAGGCGATCACGCCGAGGGGGATGCCGACCAGCACCGCTACCAGCATGGCCGCCAGGGAGAGTTCAATCGTTGCGGGGAGATAGTCGCCCAGGTCGTCGATCACCGGGCGGCGGGTGCGGATGGACTGCCCGAGGTCGCCGCGCAATAGTCGGCCCATATAAATGACATACTGCACCGTCGCGGGCTTATCGAGGCCGATCTGGGCGCGGTAGGCGGCGATCTGCTCCTCGCGGGCGTTTGCCCCCAGGGCCGTGGCCGCCGGATCCACCGGCACCATTTGGGCCAGAAAGAAGGTCAGCAGCGAGACGCCGAGCATCACGAAGAGCAGGCCGCCCATACGGCGGATGATGAATCTGGTCATTCCTAAAACCTACACATCATTGGGAGACACCCGCTTCGCGGGCAATGTCTCCCAACGATATGATCGTGGTGTGCCGTTACTTGCTCTTACTCATCAGCCAGAAGCTCTCCTTCGGCGTATCGAGCGGGTCGAAGATGAAGCCCTTGATGTTGCTCCGCACGGCAACAATCTGGGTGGGCTGGTAGAGCAGCGCGAAGGGGCCGTTGTGCTGGACGTAGTCAATCAGCGTCTTGTACAGCTTCTCGCGCTTGGCCGGGTCAAGCTCGACTGCGGCGTCTTTGGACATTTGGATGGCCTTGGGGTCGTTCCAACTGTTGCGCCAGGCCAGAGACTTGGCCTCGTAGTTCGAGAACGGGGTGGCGTTGGCGTCCGGGTCGGGGAAGTCCGGCCCCCAGCCATAGAGCATCATCTGGGTGTCCTGGGCGCGGTAGAGCTTGAGCAGTTCGGAGCCCTGGATCTGCTGGATAGTCACCTTCAGGCCGATCTTCTCAATATCGTTCTTGAGCTTGGCGGCCAGGGTGGCCCACTCGATGCCCAGGCCGGTGCCGGTGGCAACCACAAACGTGATTTCCGTATCGGCGGCGACGCCAGCCTTGGTCAGCAGCGCCTTGGCCTTGGCGATATCCTGCTTGAAGGGCTTTGTGCCGGTGTGGCCCAGGAAGCCGATTGGCAGGATCTCCTGCACCGTCTCGGCATTGCCGCCCAGCAGGGTGATAATGTCGTCGTAGTTGATCGCGTAGCGGATGGCCTCGCGCACATCGGCCTTGTCCAGCGGAGCCTTGGTGGCGTTCATGCCCACGTAGGCCAGTTGGGTGTCAAGCCCCTTGACCAGGCTGACATCGGGGTTGCCCTCCAGTGCCTTGGCCTGATCGCCGCTCAGGCCATCAACAATGTCGGCGTCGCCGGTCTCGATAGCGGCCTGGAGGTTGGCGAGTTCGGGGGTGTTCTGCAAGATCACCCGCTTGATCGCCGGAGCCGTACCCCAGTAACTGGGATTGGCGTCCATAGTCACGCTGACGCTGCGTTCCCAGCGGGCAAGCGTGTAGGGGCCGCTCCCGGCCGAGTGGTCGTTCAGCCAGGACTCGCCCTGGTCGCTGCCCAGGTTGGCTTCAAGGGTGGCCTTCTCAACGACGGCAGCGACGCTGAAGGTCAGCACCGAGAGGCAGACCTGCGGGCTGACGGTGTTGGGGATCTTCAGCACGACGCTACCGGCGGTGGGGGTGCTTATGCCTTCTTTGGTGAGCTTGCAAACATCGATCAGCAGGAAGGCCGGCGACTTGTTGATTGTAATCGCCCGGTTGAGCGAGTAGACCACGTCATCGGCGGTGACGGGCTTGCCACTGGCGAATGTGGCGGCGGGGTTGAGCTTGAAGGTCAGCGCCCACTGCTCGCCGTCCTTCTTGATGTCCCAGGACTCGGCCAGCACGGGGACGACCTTGCTGCCCTTGCCGGGGTTGAAGGAAACCAGGGTCTCGTATATCTGGCCGACGGGCAGGATACCACTAAACTCGTAGGCCACAGCCGGGTCGAGGGTGATAAGATCGCCCAGATCCTTCGCATAAATCAGGGTGTCGGCGCGGCTGACCTCGGGGAGAGGCGCGGCGGTCGGCGCGGCGGTCGGTGCGGTCGTGGCAGCGGCGGTCGGTGCGGTCGTGGCGGCGGCGGTCGGCGCGGTCGTGGCAGCCTGAGTTGCGGCGGGCACTGTCGGAGCGGTGGTAGCGGCGGCGGTGGTGGGTGCAGCCTTTGGGGTAGCCGGGGCAGCGGGCTTGCCGCAGGCGGCGAGGATCGCCAGCAGCATGGTGGTCAGCAGGGCGATGGCGGAGCCATGCCGCCACGTTGACATCCCTGGTCGCATGGGTGTAGGTCCTTTCCGGTAAGTCTGTTCCAGGAGTAGATCCGGAGGCCGTGTGGCCTCCGGCGTAGACGCCAGCGGCGCGAGCGCCGGGCGATATACGTGTGAGGGGTAGACAAAACCAGCGCCACCGGGTCGTGCGCGAGATTGCCCCGAGCGTCACGGCGCGACAGGGCACGAGCTATCGCCTACATACATAAGGATTCTGATTGACTATAACAGATAGGCCGGGGGGCGTCAACGCTGCCGACTAAGCAGTCAGGGCATGTGCAAAGTCACCCTCCGGCCCTCACCCCCTGCCCCTCTCCCTCACGGGGAGAGGGGAGATTCCGCACCAGGACGCATCCGACTCCCCTTCTCCCGCTCAGGGAGAGGGGGCTGGGGGGGTGAGGGCTGCGCGGCAATCACATGCCCTGACTAAGCAGTACATCTGCCGCCCGCAGCACTGTGGCCAGGGCGATGCGATCCATACACTCGGCAGGGTCGGTGTGGCGCGGGCAGATGTCGAAGCTGCTGCACGGGCTACACGGCAGTCCGGCGCGCAGCACGATGTTCTGCGCCGGGTTGCCCCACGGCCCGAAGCGCCCAGGGTCGCTTGGCCCAAACAGGTGAATGGTCGGGACGCCCTGGCTGACGGCGATGTGCAGCGGCCCGGTGTCCCCGCCGACGACGAGGGCGGCGCGGCTGAGCAGGGCGGCCAACTGTCCAATGCCGGTGGCCCCAGCCACGCTGAGGGCGGGGTGACGCATGAGAGCGGCCACCTGTGCGGCCAGATCAGCCTCGGCGGGGCCGCCGGTGAGCACGATGCGCAGGCCGCGCTCGGCCAGGGCGTCGGCGAGGGCGGCCCAGCGCTCAGGGGGCCACGCCTTGGTCGGGCCGCTCGCGCCGGGGTGGATGGCCACGAAGCGTTCGCCGGGGACGAGGTTTGTGGTGATCCACGCCTTTGCCCATACGTGCGCCGTAGGGCCAGGCGCGAACCTGAGCTGGGAACTGGGGGTGGGATTGCGAACAGCGGGGATGGATATGAGTGCGGATTCAAGCAGTTTTTTTACCACATCCTGACTCTGTCCGCTCACATGCTCGGCGGGATCATAGAGCAGAGCGTCGGTGAGGAAGGGCGCGCAGAGCGGGTGGGCGTGGCCGATGCGGCGGGGGATGCCAGCCAGGGCGACCAGGGCCGCGCCCCACCAGTGGTCGTCGCGCAGGAGCAGGGCGGCGTCATATTTAGATCGACGCAGCAGGACGGCATAGCGCAGCATTAACCAGTAGGGACGTAGCAGGTGCGGGCGTGTGTTGCTGGTGCGGTTGAAGCCGGGAAAAGGCAGGTCGAGCAGGGCGTCGAGATCAGGGTTTGCGGCCCAGATCACCCGCGACCAGGGGCCGACCAGGGCGGTGATCCGGGCCTCGGGCAGCCCGGAACGCAGCCTGCGCAGGGCCGGGGTGGCCAGGAGGAGGTCGCCCAGGGCATCGGGCTTGAGGATGAGGACGTGGCGAATAGTTTGGTTCGCAGGACGAACACACACCCTGGCGATCATCGCGAGGAGGTGGAGGAAAAACAGCTTCATGGAATGCAAAATGCAAAATGCAAAAGAGACATTTTGCATGTTGCATTTTGCATTTTGCATTAAATCAGCATCGCTCCCGACTCGCGGGCGAGTTGGCGCAGGCGCTCGCTGGCAGGTTTGTTGCCGCGCTTCTCCTCCTGCTCGACCAGCGTGTTGAGTTGCGTGACCAGGGCGGGCGTGATCTTGGCCACGTTCGTGCGCAGCAGCTTGGTGGCCGCCTGGGGCGTCTCGACGAGCATTAGCTCGTTGATAAAGCGCTCCTCGGGCGAGAGGCGTTCCTGGATGATAGCGACAGCCGCCTCGCCGAGGGCGTCGAGCCGGATCGCCACATCCTCGTGTCCAGCGCGCTGAGCGGCACCAATGTTAGCCGAGATCACCATAAGAAACGCCTCACCGACCTGGTCGGCGTTGGCGTGGAGGGCAGCCATCGGATCCTCGGCGGTCAGCACCTCACGCAGCAGGCTGCTACCCGCCTCAAACATCTCCTGGGCCTGGCGATCAAGCTCCTCAACAAGGTCGAGGATACGGGCACGGCGGGCCGTCAGAGCCTCGGCCTCGGCCAGTTGACCGGCAGCCTCCTGCTGCTCAATCCGGCTCGTCCAGGCGTGGAAGAAGCCGTAGTCGATGTAGGCCCGCAACTCGGCCACCGTCTCCTCAAGCTCCTCGTCGGGCACGGCGGCCAGACGATCCAGGGCGGCGGCGATCTCGGCCTCATCCTCGGGGCTCACGTCCTCATCATCGAACTCACCGGCCAACTGGGCGCGCACCTGCTCCAGCAGCGCCCGCGACTCCGCCTGGCTCGGCGGGGTCGAGCCGATGAAGGCATCGAGGGTAGCAAAGAACTCCGGGGTCAGTTCGGCGCGGTTGGCCGCGACCACCTCATCAAAGCCGACACCATCGGCGACGGCACCGGCCAACTGACTGATCACCTCGACCCGGCGGCGCTGAGCGTCGAGCATCTCACGCGAGATACCGTCGGCCTCCAGAACGACATCTAGCAGGGAGGGGAGGGTGAGGAAGCGGCGCGGGCTGAGCATATAGGCGCGTGGCGCGTTCGGCGGCAGCGACTTCATGATGAAACTGGTGGCCTCGCCGACGAAGCGCTCCTGCTCGCTGGGCGGGGCGTTCAGCTCCTGCGGGAAGTAGACGAGGCAGAGTTGCTTGGCACTGTCGTGGTAGATCAGCGGTGAGCCAAGCATGCTGGCGGTCTGGCAGTTTGGGCAAACGGCCACATTCAGATGACCGCTCAGCAAGGCTTGCTTCAACTCGGGCTGCTGGGACACATCGACCAGTGTATAAATGCCGGCGCGGAAGGGCGTACCGCACGCGGGGCAGGTCATCTGCACCGGCTGGGGGGCAACAGGGGGCATGTCGGTCTCCAGTAATGACGGGTATTGTCTGGCGACAGATTATACCAGACACGGTGACACGGTGACTCGGTGAGGGGGTGACTCGGCAGGGCATGTGCAAAGTCGTGTGGTCGCCGGACAGCCCTCACCCCCCAGCCCCCTCTCCCTGAACGGGAGAGGGGGAGCCGAGCGCATCCTGATGAAGAAACTCCCCTCTC
>CAIRFY010000074.1 GCA_903877945.1 uncultured Oscillochloris sp.
AGAGGGGAGTCCGAACTCCCCTCTCCCGCTGGGGGCGGACTGAGGTGAAGGGGCAAAAAAGGAACGCTGCTATTGACAGTCATCAGGGCTACATATACAATGGCGTTCCTTTTACAATGAGTAGGATTTTCTTTCCTGCCTATTGTCACTCTGACGGGAGAATACGACGGTGACACGTAGATACTTACGGTTAAACTGTAAGGAATTTGCACCCGTTGTGCAAACCGCCGTGTCGTGGAGCCCTCTGATGAAACCACGCCGCTGGTACAGCAGCGCTGAGATGAAGCCATCATCCACACTATCTACGGTGCTGCACTACACCTCGCGAATCCAGCTCACCTATGCCGCGCGAACGTATCGCCAGCAGGGTTCGATCATCAAGCTGATGCCAGTAGAGCCACCGCACGACTCGCACGGCCAAGATCCCCAGGCTCCCGCTACCAATGTGATTATGCGGCGGATTGACGCCGCATAGTGATGACATATGAATGGTTATCATTGCCAGCAAAGCTGGCAATGATAACCATTCCAGAGCAGTTTTCTTGTGACGGTGGTATAATGCGCCCTCAATGTCACCCTACTGCTACACCCTGACGCTTGAGCCGGCGGCGGCTGCGTGGCGCGGCCCCCAGCAGCTTGTGCTCAAGGTTGCAGGTGAGCGTATCACCGATGTGGAGTACCGCCCGGATCTGGCCCCCCGGCAGCATACCGCCCATACGTCACCTCTGCTCCAAGAGGTAGCCCACAGTTGCTCCACCTGCACCCACGCCCATTGTCTCGCCTTCTCGCTGGCTGTTGAGGCGCTGCTGAGTCTTGAGATTCCGCTGCGCGCCACACGCCTGCGCCTGGTGGCCGCTGAGCTTGAACGGGCCACCTCGCACCTTGGCACGCTGGACGCGCTCTTCAGCACGATGGGACTGGACGCCACCGCTACCCCCTTGGCCAAGCTGCGTAACTCGTGCGCTCAATGGCTGGCGCTCTTGGTGGGCGCGCCTGATGGGAGTACCTTCATTTTGCCTGGTGGCCTGCGCCGCGATCTCTCTGAGACCCGACGGAGCGAACTGATCACGCTGATCGCCGGGGCCAGCCAACGCCTCTACCAGATTGTCGACCGGGTGATTGACCAGCGGCTCATCCTGGCCCGCACGGTGAATGTAGGCATTCTCACCAGCACGGCCGCATCCCAGTTCCGCCTGCGCGGCCCTTTGGCGCGGGCCTCGGGGCTGAAAGACGATGTGCGGGTTGACGCGCCCTATGGTGCCTACGCCGCGCTGGCACCCCAGGTGATTACGCAGGAGGGCGGCGATGTTTATGCACGTATCATGCTGTTGCTGCTGGAGACTCTGGAAAGCCTGAAGCTCAGCGACCGAGCGCTGGATGATCTTCCGGCTGGTACATTGAGCGCCCAGGTGCCGGCAGCCCTGCCAGTGGGCGTGGGCGAGGCTACGGTGGAGGCTCCGCGAGGGGCTCTGCGCTACCGCGTCGAGAGCGATGGGAAACGCATTAGCGGCTATCGGGTCGAACCGGCCCCCCAGCTCGACCGACTACTGGCACGAACGCTGCTTGGTCAGGCTAACCTCGATGATGCCGTCTTGATCGCGCTCTCATCTGACCCGTGCAGCGCATGTCAGAGGGCGGGCAGTGATGAGTAATAGCGCCATATGCTAGTTATCGCGGTTAGCCTGCTCCTGATCATCGCCGCCGCCTGTTTCGGGCTGAGCCGCGTAGTCACGACGCGCCACCTCGGGCTTGGTGCCGCCGCCGCGTGTCTCGGCGCCGGTCTGCTGTTGGCGGCACCTAGCCTGGTCCCTCAGCTTATCTTCCCCACCTTTAGCGTCGGTGCGGCCTCGTTTGAACTGGTTGGACAACTCGGCCCCGGCGATACGGCTCTGGCAGCAGCTTTGCTCTGGGGCGGCGCGATGGCTCTGGCAGCCCTGGCGGCGGCAATCGCGCCGGGAGTGCGCGGGTTCGGCCCGATTTTCGGCTGGTCATGCCTGACACTGGTCGCTGCACTGCTGGGCCTGGCGGCACCGCCACTCTCGATGGTTACGCCGCTGGCGTGGGCGGTGAGCGCCCTGGCGAGCTACGGTGCCCTGCGGGCCAGCAGTACCCTCAACCAGAGCGAGGCGATGCCGCACGGCCTGGCCCTTGGGCTCCTGGCTAGTATCCTGCTCCTCGGTGGGCTCCTCGGAATACGCCCCGCCCTTGCGGCGGGCAGCCTTCCTGCGTGGGGGCTGATGGCGACCTTGCTCCTGGCAGTGCTGGCGATGGCAGGCGTGGCCCCCCTCGGCATGGCCCGCGACGAAGCGGTGCGCGCACCGGCTCCTCTCGGTGCGCTGATCTATGGCCTGGTTATGCCAACCCTCGGCCTGGGCTACCTGCTCCACCTGGTAGATCTTCTCCCAAGTATGCCGATGTCGTGGAGGACGACGCTGGTGGCAATCGGGTCGGTGGGGACACTCGCCAGCGCCGCAGGGGCCTACGGCGAGGCGCGGCTGCGCCCGCTGCTCGGTTGGGTCGCCGGGGCACAGGCGAGTGCGGTGGTGGTCGCCGCCGGTCTCACGGGTTCCCTCGCCAGCCTGGCTGGCCCGGCCCTGCTGATCAACCTGATGCTGGCCACCGTGGCTGGTGCTGCCGCCGTGGTTGATCTGGAGCGCAATACGGGCGGTGATGAGTTCGCCGATACGGCTCCGGGGCCACAACTGATCCTCGCGGGTAGCCTCTGGGCCGTAGCCAGTGCAGCAGTCCTGGGAATCCCGCCGCTCTGGGGGTTCTGGGGGCGGCGCTGGCTGTTCGAGGCTGTCCTTGGGCAGATGCCCTGGGCGTTACCGCTGCTGGTGGCTGGGGCCGCCCTGCTGGCCCTGGCTCTGATCATGCCCCTGGCCCGCTTCTGGCCCGTGCCTGACCCGCGCAGCCATCCCGCCGCCCGTGGTCGGCTCGACCCCATCGCCGGCGCGCTGAGCCTTGTGCCCCTGCTGGTGTTTGGCCTCGCGCCTCAGCTTGCATGGGGTATGTGGATGCGTAAATTGCCCCTCGCCCCCCTCGATCTGCCGGTGAACCAGGGAGACCAGGCGGCTGCCGCCGCTATCGGCGTGATCATCGTAATCTTGGCGCTTGCCTTGGCCCG
Source organism: uncultured Oscillochloris sp. (assembly GCA_903877945.1). Lineage (GTDB taxonomy): Bacteria > Chloroflexota > Chloroflexia > Chloroflexales > Chloroflexaceae > Oscillochloris. Next base: position 3,128 of record CAIRFY010000074.1, read on the forward strand.
CACGTCTACCGCCCGCCAGATCACCCGCAGCGTAGACGAGGAGCCGATCCAACTGGCTGCCGACGCCCTCGGGCAGAGCTTGCGTCCCCTCGCCGCAATTGGTCGGGCTGATACGTTCCTCGGCCAGGTCTGGGCCGCGCTGCTGTGGGTGAGCCACTGGCTCCACGTCGCTATATCTATCTTCGAGCAGCGCTACTACCTGCTGGGTGTCATGGTCGCCTTGCTTACCGTGATGCTGCTGATGGCACAGTGATCTCCGTATCTCGGGTGTGGTTGACTCCCGTGACCACACCCGAGATACACGAGGGCTTCACGCGAAAATGATGCACATAAACTGGCTGCTCATAGGCATAGGAATGACAGCAACCGTCGTGCTGCTGTTCCGCGACTGGCGGCTGACGATCCCGGCCCTGCTGCTGAACTACGTTGCGCTGGCGCTCTTCCTGGCCGAGCAGCAGTTTGTTGCGCCTGACATGGATCTCTTCGGGGGGATCAGCACCCTGGTGGTGGTGAAGCTGATCACCGGCATGGCGGTGACGTTCATTTTGTCGATCACCGCCCTGACCTTCTCGCGGGAGTACGGGCTAGAGAACCTCGACGAGTTCGGCATGGCCGAGTTGCGCCGAGCTGCCCGCGCCGCTCAGCGCCAGATGGCCAGCCAGCCCTTCCATGTGGGCGACTATATCGTGCCGTTCTGGGCCGGGGTGCTGGCCCTCTTCGCCAGCGCCACGCTGCCCTACGTCTATGCGATTGCGCCAACGCCCGCCGCCGACTTCGCCTGGTATTGGCTGGTTCTCACCGGCGTGCTGACCATCGCCACGGCCAGCGACTTGCTGAAAATTGGCCTGGGGCTGCTGCTCTGCGCCAGTGGGATCGATATGCTCTATACGGCGGTGGTGAGTACTCTGAAGGACGGTGGGCTCAATGTGATCCCGCTGGCACTGCTCAGCCAATTTCACATCCTGCTCGCCCTGGCCATCGCCTACCTCTGCGGGCTGCTCTACGGTCGACTGAAAACACTAGAGCTGAATGAACTCTACAAACGATAACGTATGCTTTACCTTTTGCTCGTCCTCTTTCCGATCAGCATCGCGGCAAGCACCTTTGTCCTGCGCAAAAACAGCGGGCTGGTGATCTTTATCGCCCTCGGCGCGGTACTCGCCGAAATGCTGATCGCCGCACAGATCCCGCTGGACAACCCGAGCTTTTTCCTGGGTGTCACGCTGACCCTCAACGCACTGAACCGGATGTTCATGGTGCTATTTCTGGCGATTGGCGGGTTCGCTTTTGTGGGCGCGTGGAATCTGCCCCACGGCGAGAACTTCGTGCCGATTGGACTGCTGCTGCTCAGCCAGGTCTGCGGCGTGCTACTGCTCCAGAATCCGTTCATTAGCACACTGCTGCTGGCCCTCAGCGGGCTGACGGCGGTGCTGGCAATGGTGGATCTACCGGCGGGGACAAGCAGCCTGGTAGGCACACGCGCAATTGCGGCGGCCCTGAAGTATATGGTGCTGATGGTGGTGGCGGCGATCCTGATGTACATCGCCTTTGTGCTGGCCACGATCTTTCGGATTGGCGAACTGCCCGGTAGGATCTCGCTATCGCACTTCATCCTGGCCCTGTTGGCGGTGAGTTTCTCGCTGCGGCTGGCGCTCATCCCCTTCCATGCCTGGCTGGCCGATCTGGTGGAATACGCCGAGCCGCTGGTGGCGGCCCTGGTGATCACGCTGCTGAACATGAGCAGCCTGCTGGTGCTGCTTGTCTCCTTCCAGACCTTTCCGACCCTGCTGACCGATAACGAGGGGCCGCTGCGGGTGATGCGGTACGGCGCAGTGATCAGCGCCCTGCTCGGCGCGGGCCTGGCCCTGGGGCCAGGATCGCTGCGGCGGTCGATGGCCTACCTCATCCTCTACGACTGTGGTATGGTATTCTATGGCTTGGCCTCGGTATCGAGCATCGGCCTGGCGGGAGCGGTCTTCGGCGCACTCAACCAGACGTTGGCGGTGCTCCTGATCCTGGTGAGCCTGGCGCTCGTCGAGCGTCCCGACGGGCGCACGCCCGGAATAACACGGCGCGACCTCTTGCGCCGCTGGCCGGTGGCTGGTATGGGATTGCTGGCGGGCGGGCTGGCCCTGATCGGGATACCGCCCCTGAGCGGTGCGATGAGCCGGTTGCTGATCTACCAGGCGGCTGCGGAGAATGGGTGGCCCGAGTTGCTGGCGCTGCTGGCGGCAACGATCCTGGCGCTGCTGGCGCTGGCCCGCACTGCTAACGAGTGGCTCCTCGGCCCAGGTGAAGATGAGATCGCGCCTGAGCCGCTTATGCTCGGCGAGATCGAGCTTGACCGCCCAGCCCCGCGACGACTCGCCCCCGAGCCACGTAGCGCCGCAGCCCTGACGCTCATCTTGATGCTGATCTGCCTGGCGGTCGGGATCTACCCAGGCCCGCTGCTCACGACCATCGACGGGGCGATCCGCGAACTGGCATTTATCCGGGCGTTATAGTAGGGGCGAAGCGACGCGAAGTTTCGCCTCTACCGGAACATAATGGACACCACCCTTACGATCATCGCGGGGATCGTGTACCCCGGCCTGATCACAACGCTCGTCCTGGGGCTACTCTACCGGTGGCTGGTGGGCGGCGCGGGTGATCGTGGGACAACGAGCGGCCTCAGCGCGGCCCTGCGCTCACGCGAGGGGCTGGCCGCGCTGATGGGCATACTGGCAGCGGCGGGCGGCCTTGTCGCGCTGCCCTGGCCCGCACACCCGACCGGGGGAACGCACACCTGGCTCTGGGCGTGGGCCGGGATCGAACTGGCATTCCTGGTGCCCCTGGCCCCCGCGCTGGCGGCTGGCGCGCCGAGAGTGGTGCGGGCCGCTGTACGGCGCGCCCAGATCGGCACCTTTGGCCGGGTATTGCTCTGGGCGGCGATGACGGCATCCCTGTCCATCCACGCTGATTGGAGATTCGCCGCGCTGCCGACCCACCTGCTCTCCCTCATTGCCGCCATGATCGCCTTTCCGATTGCCGTCGGGTGGGGGCCGTTTGACGATGAGGTGAGCATCACCGAGGCAGGTACACAGGCTGGCCTGCCGCCCGCCCTGCGCTGGCTCGACAATCAGGCTCGCGATGTGGCCTCGGGGGCGCTGCTGGCCGCCACTGTGGTCGCCACCTTGCCCACCGCCATCGGCCCACTGTGGCTACGCCTCATGATGATCGTCGTCGGGTTCATCATCGCAGGCGGGTTGCTGCGCCGCCTGGGCGGACGGATGCCCCGCCTCGCCCTGCCCGACATCCTGCACCTTGGGTGGGCCTACGTGGCCCCCCTCGCGGCGGCCGCCGCCGTTGCTCTGATCATCGCCGGACGACTAACGTGAAAATAGCCGATAGCTGATAGCCGATAGCCGGTAGCCGATAGCCGATAGCCGGTAGCCGGTAGCCGATAGCCGGTAGCCGATAGCCGATGGCCGATAGCCGGTAGCCGATAGCCGATAGCCGATAGCCGATAGCCGATAGCCGGTAGCCGATAGCCGATAGCCGATAGCCGATAGCCGATAGTACTACAGTTGTAACTATCTTCGCAGAAAGGCTCTCGCCGATCACCCCCCCTAGCCCCCCCGCAAGCGGGGGGGAACAACGCATTATCC
>CAIRFY010000075.1 GCA_903877945.1 uncultured Oscillochloris sp.
CGGCAAGCACCTGCTGCTCGCTCACCTGTTGGCCTGCGCCGTGTGGGGAGAGGCCCATATCATACTCCCGTAAAATTGCAGATTGTTGATTATATATCCAATAGCTAACGTAGGCGTTTTACGCCTGGTAGCGGGCCAGGTAGCCCAGCGTATCGAACGCCTTAGGCGCATCCAGGACAGGCCGCTCGGCGGGCGGAACCTGGTAGAGCAGGCCAAGGGGCAGGCGGTCGGAGTCCATCGCGTAGCGCATGGCCGCCTCGGCATCGCCTGGGTCGTGATCCTCAGGGATCTGGTAGACCTTCTCCTTATAGATCTTATAGGTGTCATAGAAGGTCACACATGGACTCATCACATGGATGAAGCTAAAGCCCTGGTGCTCGATGCCCTTGCGGATCAGTTCGGCGATCTGCTTGGGCTGGCTGGAGAAACCACGGGCCACAAACGTCGCCCCGCTGGAGATGGCCAGGGCCAGAGGGCGCAGCGGGAAGGCCGGGTTTCCCAACGGTGTGGATTTAGTGACGTGGCCGTGCGGCGAGGTTGGCGAGGTCTGGCCCTTGGTGAGGCCGTAGATCTCATTATCCATCACAATACACGTGATATTGAGGTCGCGGCGGAAGGCGTGGGACAGGTGCCCAGCCCCGATACTGAAGAAGTCGCCGTCGCCACCGACGGCGATCACCGTCAGGTCGGGGCGGGCCAGCTTGACGCCCTGGGCGGCCGGTAGGCAGCGACCGTGGAGAGTGTGTAGGCCATACGCCTGGACAAAACCGGGCAGGCGCGAGCTACAGCCGATGCCGGAGACAATCGCCAGATCCTTCGGATCGATCTGGAGGGCGACCAGAACCTGCTGTATCGCTGCGAGGACGGCGAAGTCACCGCAGCCGGGGCACCAGATTGGCTTGAGGTCAGTTCGGTAATCAGCCGCCTTGCGCACGACCACATTGGGGATAGGAATAGTGCTCATTATCGCAATCTCCGATACAGCTTTACAGTTTGGCGGGGACGCGATGAGGCGATGAGGCGATAGCATCGCCTCGTCGCATCCTCACCTCATCGCCACACTGTAAAGCTGAAACCTGGCACCTGAAACCATGCCTTAATGAACCGCCGGCTCATCGATGCCCAGCAACTCGTGAATCTTGCGCAGGATCGCCAGGCGCGAGAAGGGCGTGCCGCCATAATGGACAAGGCTGTGTACCCGCACGCCCAGTTCGGCCTGGATGAGCTTGGCGAACTGGCCCTGGTAGTTCACTTCGGGCACGAGGACGATCTCCACGCTGTCGATGAACTCCTGAATAGCGTCTACCGGCAGGGGCGCAATCATCTGCACCTGGAGCATGGCGACGGGGAGGTCTTCCTGTTTGGCCAAGTGGATGGCTCCGCGACCAGAGCCTGCGGTGGTACCCCAGCAGATAATCCCGATCTTGGCGTGGGGGTCGCCGAACCGCTGTACATACGTGCGGCTCGACCTGAGCGGGTCGAGCTTACGCCAGCGCTTCTCACTCATCCGTATGTGGTCTTCAGGTGTATAGGATGGGTTGCCGTACTCGTTATGCTCAAGGCCGGTAGCGGTATAGTAGGCGTTGGGCGTACCGGGCACCGCCATCGGTGAGATAGAACTCCCGTTGACGTGATAGCGTTGGTACGCTTTGGGCGCAAGCCCGCCCTCAGGCTGCACACGGTTTATCACCGGGTACTGCGCCAGGTCGAAGGGATCGACCGTCTCGGTGCGAAAAGAGAGCGAGTAATCGGTAAGAATGATCGTCGGGATCTGGTACTCTTCGGCCAGGTTGAAGCCCCAGGCCGTCAGGTGGAAACACTCGGCCACCGACCCAGGGGCCAGCACAATCCGTGGCGAGTCGCCGTGGCCGCCGTAGACGGCGACGTTCAGATCCGACTGCTCGGTCTTGGTGGGCAGGCCGGTGGATGGGCCGCCGCGCTGGGCGTCCACGATCACCACCGGGATCTCGGTCATACTGGCGTAGCCGATAGCCTCGCCCATCAGCGACAGACCCGGCCCGGAGGTGGCGGTCATCGCCTTCTTGCCCGCGTAGGAAGCGCCGATGCAGGCCATCATCGAGGCGATCTCGTCCTCGGCCTGCAGGTAGCCGCCGCCGATCCTCGGCAGGACACTGGCCAAACCTTCCATAATATCTGAGGCCGGGGTGATCGGGTAGCCACCGAAGAAGCCAAGCCCCGCGTGCATGGCCCCCGCCACAATCGCCTGGTTGCCGGTCATCACGTAGCGCTGACACTCACCGACCGACTCGATCCAGAATGTATCGACCTTCCGAAGACTTTTGGCGTAAGCCACACTCGCTTGCACAGCGGCCAAGTTCGATTCGAGGTACTCGACCTTCTTGCCCAGCTTGGCGCGCACAATGTCTTCCAGCCTGCTCAGGCCCAGTCCAAACAGCGCGGCCACCACGCCCATCGCCACCACGTTCTTGCCACGGCGGTTGCCCGCCGCAGCCGCGATCTCGCCGATTGGCACCGGGTAAGCTACGCCGGTGAAGGTCGCGGGGGGCGACCACGTCTCAGGGTCAAACAGCAAGACCGCGTTATGGGCCAGAGACTGGTAGTTCAGATCCCACGCCTCCTGGTTGAAGGCGAACAAAACATCAATAAAGTCGCCCATCGAACGGACGGGCGCGTTCGACGCCCGCACCTGGAACATCACCGGGCCACCCTTGATCTCAGCGGGGGTGGTGCGGAAGGTGAAGACGTGCAGCCCCGAGCGTGCAGCAGCCTGGGCCAGCATCTCGCCTGCCGCGTTGCTCCCATCGCCTGACTCACCGGCGACGCGGATGATCAGATCTTCCTTTTGAATCATGGCCGTGCTTTCTTGCGGTACCCTTTCAGTGGTAGTGCAATTCGTCACGTAAACGGTAGTGAGGCCAGACCCCAGCCACGTAGCTCATCGAGCCAGCGGTGGCTGGTGAGATCCATATGCACGGGGGTAACGCTGACATAGCCGGCGGCGATGGCGGCCACATCAGTGCCGTCCTCGCGAAGATCCTCAGGCTCGGCACCGCCGATCCAGTAGTAGGGACGACCACGCGGATCGTGGCGCACAATCAGTTCGTCGCGGTAGGTGCGCTGGCCGAGGCGGGCGATCTGGATACCGCGCACATCCTCGGGCGGCAGGGCCGGCACATTCACATTGAGCAGCACGCCTTCGGGCAGGCCGTTCTTCCGCACCCCGTCCACAATCTGGGCCACAGCCACCTCGGCGGCGCGGAAGTCCTGCGGGCCACGGTGGCCGTTGTTCTGCGAGACGGCGATTGCTGGCAGGCCGAAGATCATACCCTCCATCGCGGCGGCAACCGTACCAGAGTAGAGCAGGTCGCTGCCCAGGTTGGCCCCCAGGTTGATCCCAGAAACTACGAGATCGGGCTTTCGTGGCAGCAGGCCCATCAACGCCAGGGCCACACAGTCGGCGGGAGTGCCGTCGCAGAGCGTGGCCGGGCTGCCATCGATCAGGGTGCCCTCCCACGCCCGCATCGGGTCGAAGAGTTTGCGATAGTGACCGGCGGCGCTCCAGTTGCGGTCGGGAGCCACCACCGCCACCTCGCCAAGCGGAGCGAGCGCCCGGCGCAGGGCAACCAGGCCGGGGCTCTGGTAGCCGTCATCGTTGGTGATCAGAATGTACATATGAATGTAAAATGCACAATGCACAATGCACAATGCACAATTGCTGCCAATTTTGCATCTTGCATTGTGCATTTTGCATTGTTACTTACTCCTTTGGCACGTCAATATCGCTCAGGCGCACCGTCTTGCTGCCGCCAAACTTAATCGTCTTGCGGCCCTCGTTGGAGATCTCGCCGCCCTGCTCCAGATTGGCGATCTCCTGCTGCATGGTGTTAGCCAGATCCACCTCGCCCTGGTTAAGCAGGCGCGTGACGGCGCTCTTCAGCTTCTGAGTGGCCCCGGTCACATCGCCAGACTGCAAATCTTGGAGGGCGCGGGTCTGTAGCTTGAAGGCGGAAACCTTCTCAACGATGTTCATTACGCCGGGGTTGACCTGACCGAGCTGCGCGGGGTCGGCGGTGAAGGTGAGCATCACATCAATCCGGGCCTTCTGGCCAACGAGGCTGAGTGCGGGGATATCGTAGCCCACCTCGACCTGACCGACACGGTAGGTACCAATCGGGCGCGGGTCTACGAGGAACTCCACCAGCAGTGTACGACCCTGGCCGGTTTCGAGATCGCCGAGGGTCACGCTCACATCGCGGTCGGAGATCGGCTTGTAGCCCAGATTATTGATCAGCGGGGTAACCTGCCAGACCGCACGGGGCGAGACGCCCTGGACGAGGCGCAGATAGAGGGAACTATTCTGGATGGCACTATTTTGGGCCTGCTGCACTGTATTTTGAAAGTACGTCGTAATCTCGTCGGGGCGAGCGACATAGTCGGCGGTGCCACCGGAGCGGTTCGCCATATCGATCAACAGATCCTCGTTCCAATCCTTGCCGATGCCGAGGGCAGTGACAGGGATGCCGAGCTTACCGGCATCATCGGCGCGGCGCAGGCACTCGTCCTCGTGCTCGGTCTGCCCATCGGTGAGCAGGACGAGGCGGCGGATGGCACCGCTGCGATCCTTTTCGATCTCACGTAGGCCCTTTTCCAGGGCCGGGGCGATCCGCGTACCGCCCGCGTCGCGGATGCGCGAGACCCGATCCAGGATGCTGCGGCGGTCGGTGACAGGGGCCGCAGGGATGATTACCTCGGTGCGATGATCGAAGATTACCACCGAGGCAATATCCTGAGCATTGAGCATATTGACCGCCATACCGATAGCCTGGCGGACACGTTCGATCTTTTCACCCCTCATCGATCCGCTGCGGTCAAGCACAAAGCTGACGTTCACCGAGGTGCGAACCTGCGCCATCACCGCCGACGGCTGGACCTCGATCAGCGCATAGGCAACCTGAGGCGTCGTCGTGGCTGCGAGATACGGGCGAGCCAGGGTTGCCCGCAGGGTCACTTCATCGGCCATAGGAATGCTCCTTGTACAGTTACAGACGAGACGGCGACCTCGCGCCACATATCACAGATGGGCCAATTTTAGTATAGCATAGGGGACTGTACTCTACGCCGTATGCTCATGCTCACGTGAAACCAGCACCTTATCGACCCGCAGACCGTCCATGTCAACCACCTCGAAGCGCCAGCCATCCCAAGAAACCACCGTGCCAGTCGTAGGAATCTGGCCAAGGATGCTGATCACAAAACCGGCCAGAGTGTCGAAGCGGTAGGTCTCCTCATCGGGTAGTTCGTTCACATCAAGCAGATGCTTCACCTCGTCCACATTGAGGGTACCCTCGACGAGCATCGAACCGTCCTCGCGGACAAACACGGCAGGCGTCTCAACATCATCAAACTCATCGCCGATTTTGCCGACGATCTCCTCAAGCACATCTTCCAGGGTAACGACGCCCTCGATCCCGCCTAGTTCGCTAACGACCAGAGCCATATGGCGACGGCCCTTGCGGAAGGTGGCGAGGAGCGCACTGGCCCGGCTGTTCTCGGGCACATACAGCGGTGGCGAGACCGCCTCGCGCACCTTGGCATCTTCGCCTTGGCGGCGATAGAGCAGCAGCAGATCGCGCACGTGGACAGTGCCGATGATCTGGTCGGGCGAGCTCTCGTAGATCGGGAAGCGCGAGTAGCCGCTGGCGAGCAGTTCATCCATCACATTGCCGAGGGTGGCGTCACCATCGAGCATCTCCACATCGTGGCGCGGGGTCATGATATGGCGTACCGCACGGTCGGTGAGCTTAAAGATACTCTCGATAAACTGCTGCTCCTGAAGTTCGACTGCCCCGCCCTCGGTGCCCTCGCGCACCAGGGCGCGGATATCCTCCTCAGTGACACGCCCTTCCTCGACGTTGGCGCGGCCCAACAGGCGCAGCAGCAGGTCGGTCGATCCCGTCAGCACACTGATCACCGGGGTACTGATCCAAGCCAGGACGCTCATGGGCGGGGCCATGAAGGCGGCCACCGCATCGGCGCTCTGGAGGGCCAGGCGCTTGGGCATTAGCTCACCGAGCACCAGGGAGAGGTAGGAGACAAGAATGACAACGAGGATCTGGGCGAGGGGCACGGCGTAGATGCCGACGTAGGGCAGCGGCGACAGCGCGGGCGCGAGCCGGTCGGCCAGGGTGGCCCCGGCGAAGACGCCGTTGAGGGTGCCGATCAGGGTGATACCTACCTGGACAGCCGAGAGGAAGCGGTTGGGGTTATCCTGAAGCTTCAGGGCAAGCTCTGCCCCGGCGCTGCCGTCCCCGGCCCGCTGCTCCAGGCGACCGCGACGGGCCGAGACCATCGCAATCTCGGTTGCGGCAAAAATGCCATTAGCGAGCGAGAGTACGACGATGATCAGAAGTTCTAGCATTGTAACCGGGTGACACGGTAACACGGTGACACGATGGCACGGTGACAGTTGGGCTGCCAGCGTGCCACCATGTCACCGTGTCACCGTGTCATTAGCTTAGCTACTGGAAGTGAATAATCCGCAGGAAGCTATCGGCCTTTAGCGACGCGCCGCCGACCAGAGCGCCGTCGATATCGGGCTGGGACATCAGTTCATCGACGTTGTCGGGCTTGACGCTGCCGCCGTACTGAATGCGTACCGTCTGGGCGGACTCATCGCCATAAAGTTCAACCAGAGTAGCGCGGATCGCGGCGTGCATCGCCTGGGCGTCGGCGGCGGTAGCGGTATCGCCGGTGCCAATGGCCCAGATCGGCTCGTAGGCGATCACCACATTGAGCAGTTGCTCGGCCGAGACATTGACCAGACCACCGCGCACCTGGGCAGTGACAATCGGCTCCGCCTGGCCCGAGTCGCGCTGGGGCTTGCTCTCGCCAACGCACATGATCGGGCGCAGGCCACTGGCGAGGGCGGCATGCAGTTTACGGTTCACCGTTGCATCGGTGTCGCCAAAAAACTGGCGGCGCTCGCTGTGGCCAACGATCACATACGTACAGCCGACATCGCGCAGCATCTGCGGAGCGACGGCACCAGTGAAGGCTCCCTGGACTTCGTAGAAAACCTCTTGGGCACCGAGGGCAATCGGTGTACCGGCGAGCAACTCACCAAGGGGAAAGAGGGCCGTGTAGGGCGGGCAGACCACCACCTCGCGGTCGGCAACGCTGCCCAGGCCCGCTAGTAGACCTTGTACCAACTCACGTCCCTCGGCCACAGTCTTGTACAGCTTCCAGTTCCCGGCAATGATGGGGGTACGCATAAACCTATCTCCACAAAAACTATCGGGTGGGCGCGCACGCACACCCGCTAAAGGACACCGCGAAGCGCCTTAAGGATACTGAACACGGCATTATCGCTGAGTACAAAGGCCAGACCGATACCGACAGCCACCGTGACCGCGAAGACCTGCCAATTCCAGGCAAGCACCTTGGCCCCATCAAAGGGCCCGGCGGGGATCATATTGAACAGGCCAAGCCAGGCGTTGAACTTGAACCCGATGAAGAGCGTGATTAGCAGCAAGGTAGGCAGCGGCATGCCAAAGAGCGTTGCGGCGCAGAGGGTACACAGGAAGACCAACGAGAGCGCCAAGTTCGTCACCGGGCCAGCCAGGGCGATCAGACCACCCTGCCGTAGCGACAGGACTCCCCGGTGCCAAACGGCGCCGGGGGCGGCGATGAACATACCAGCGAAGGCCAGGACAATCGAGATCAGCAGCCACTGGTTATTGGCGATAAAGTGGGCCTCGGCACCATAACTGCGGGCCACCACCCGGTGGGCCAGCTCGTGGAGGACAAAGGCCAGCCCGCAGACAACCGCCGAGATGATCAGGTTTTGAATAAACGCCACGCTCAGCAGGCGATCCGAGCCGGTCTGCACAACCGCGAAGGCCAGAGTTGAACCGGCCCACGCCTTGAGCAGTTCGATATTGTCGTTCGTGCCGCCCGCGAAGACATCCTCGCTGGGCGTCGAGAAAATATTGCGCACCCGAAGGCTCCTTACTCAGCATAGGCGGTGGAGGGCGAACCATCCTAATGCTGCATTGTAGCATATTTGCTGATGAGCTTGGTGTTTCATGCATTCCGATGCAGGGCTGTTGCAAAGTCACCCTCCGACCCTCACCCCCTGCCCCTCTCCCTCACGGGGAGAGGGGAGATTCCGCAGCAGGACGCATCCGACTCCCCCTCTCCCGTTCAGGGAGAGGGGGCTAGGGGGGTGAG
>CAIRFY010000076.1 GCA_903877945.1 uncultured Oscillochloris sp.
GAAATGCGAAATGCGAAATGCGAAATGCGAAATCCAAAATGCGAAATGCGAAATGCGAAATGCGAAATGCGAAATGCGAAATGCGAAATGCAAAATGCAAAATGCGAAATGCGAAATGCGAAATCTCAAATCTCAAATCTAAAATCCAAAATCTAAAATCTAAAATCCTCCTGCTCTCCCCATACCCGCCCTACCCCGCGCGGGGTGGTGGTGCGCTGCGAATCTTTAATCTGATGGCTGGGCTGGCGGCGCGCCATACTGTGACCTGCTTGAGCTTCGCGCCTGATGCGGCTGCGGTGGCGGCGATGGCCCCCCTGCGCGAGTTCTGCCGACTGGCGACGGTGATTGGGCCGCCGCCGCGCTCGCTGTCCCGCCGGGCCTGGACAACGCTGACGAGTCCGCAGCCTGACCTAGCTCTGCGCAACGCTGCGTCGGCCTACTGCGAGGCTCTCAGCCGCGTCCTGGCCGCTGATTCATTTGATGTGGTTCACGCCGCGAGCCTGGAGATGGCTGACTATGGCCTGATGGCTCGTGGCTTCGGCTCGCCGCTGATCGCCCTCGACCAGTTCAACGCCGAGTATCTGCTCCAGCGCCGGGCTGCCCTGAGCGACCTGCGCCTGGGTATTGGAGGGCGACCGCGCACCCTGCTGGCTGGCGTCTACTCCCTGATCCAGTGGCGCAAGCTGGCTGCCTACGAGGCCCGGGTGCTGGGTGCGTTTGACCGGGTGTTGGTCGTGTCTGAGGAAGATCGCTCCGCCCTCGCCCGCCTGTCGCCACGCGCCGACCTGCGGGTCGTGCCAAACGGGGTGGATACAGATCGCTTCGCCCCAGGTGCCGCGCCGGTCGGTGGCCCAGCCGACCTGCTCTTCACAGCGACGCTAGACTACCGGCCAAACATTGACGCGGTGATCTGGTTCGTTGGTGAGGTGCTGACGCGCATCCGGGCCATCCGCCCCGACGCCCGCTTTGTCGTGGTTGGCCGAGCAGCGGCTCCGACGGTACGAAATCTGCACAACGGGAGTTCAGTGATCGTGGTGGGCGAGGTCGAGGATGTGCGGCCCTATGTGGCCGGGGCTGCCGTCTATGTGGTGCCAATGCGTATCGGCGGCGGATCGCGCCTGAAGCTGCTGGAGGCATTGTCCCTGGCCGCGCCAGTGGTGTCTACGCCGATGGGGGCTGAGGGTGTGGATGGCCTGCACGACGGCGAACACTTGTTGATCGGCGCGAGTCCAGATGCCTTCGCCGCTGCCAGCCTGCGCCTGCTCAACGACCCGGCCCTCGGCAAGCGGCTCGGGGCGGCTGGCCGCGCCCATATGGTTGCCCACTACGACTGGCGGGCAATCACCCCGCGCCTTGAGGCGGCGTTCTCTTGATTTTGGATTTTGGATTTTGGATTTTCGATTGCTGTTAGCAGTCACAAATCGAAAATCCAAAATCCAAAATCCAAAATCCAAAATCACAAATCACAAATCCTACCGGCTAAGGCGGGCTTTGAGTTGCTCGGTGAGCAGGGGCAGCACCTCGTTCACATCGCCGACAACGCCGTAGGTAGCCACGCGGAAGATCGGCGCATCGGGATCCTTGTTGATCGCCACGATTGAGCGTGAGGTACGCATACCCGCCAGGTGCTGGATGGCCCCGCTGATACCGCAGGCCACATACAGCTTGGGGCTGACCGTCTTGCCCGTCTGGCCGACCTGGTGCTCGTAGGGCACCCAACCTTCGTCTACCACGGCACGGGAGGCACCGTAGGCCGCGCCGAGAGCTTCGGCGAGGGTAGGAATGAGCTTGTAGTAGTTATCCTTGTTGCCCAGGCCGCGCCCGCCACTCACAATGATCGCGGCGTCGGTGAGGTTGACCGCCCCGGACTTAGGAACCACGCTCGTCACCTGGGTGCGAATAGCGGCGGCGGGTAGCGCCACCGCCTCGACCTTACCGCTGCGACCGGCCTGCTCGCTGGCCTCGGCGAAGCTCTGCTTGCGGGCCAGCACCACGGCGGTGCGCCCGGCGGCGAAGGCGTAGGTGTTGATCATATTGCCGCCGTGCGAAGGTCGCACGGCGCTGATCTGACCGCCCTCGACGCTGACATCAATGGCGTCAGCGGCCAAACCGGCGTCCAGGTCGGTGGCGAGGGCCGCGCCGAAGTCGCGCATCTGGAAACTAGCCCCGGCCAGGATGAGGGCAGGCTTGGCCTGATCGACCACCGCCTTCGCAGCGGCCACATAGCCATCGGTGGTGTAGCCAGCCAGGGCCGGGTTACTCACCACATAGACGGTGTCGGCACCAAAGGCAATCGCCCGCTCGGCGAGATTGCCCGCCGCATCGCCGATCACCAGGGCCGCCAGCGGCCCGCCCAGGGCATCGGCCAGGGATCGGCCCTTGCCCAGCAACTCCCGCGTGATCGCGGCCACATCGCCGCCCACCTGCTCGACATAGACAAGTACGCCTGACATAGAGATCCTCCACAGGGGCGCAGCAGGGAAGGGCGCGGCATGCCGCGCCCCTACGAGCGGCCCTAAATAACCTGGTTCTCCAGGAGCTTGTCGACCAGCGCGGATACCTTGGCTGCGGCGTCGCCGCCAGTGATCATCTCGCCCTTGGGGCGGGATGGCGCCGGGGCGCGGGTGCTGAGGACAGCGGCGGGGGCCAGGTCAGCCGCACTGATGCCGAGGTCGGCGGCGCCCCAGACCGGCGGGTCGATTTTGGCGACGCGCTTGATCTTCAGCAGGGAAGGATAGCGCGGGCTGTTGATGTCCTTGATCACACTAATCACGGCGGGCAGCGGGCTAGAGACCGTCTCGATCACCGCTTCCAGGCTGCGGTCGGCGACAATCGTCTTCGTGGCCGGGTTTACGTCCTGCACCTTGCCGACGTAGGTAATCTGTGGCCAGCCAAGGTTGCGGGCCAGGGCCGGGGCGAAGGCACCGCTCTCATCGTCGGTGCTGTTACGTCCGGTGAGGATGAGATCCACATCGCCAAGCTTGCGGATGGCAGCAGCCACCACGCGGGCGGCCCCGAGGGTGTCAACCCCGGCGAAGGCCGGGTCGCTCAGCAGAAGCGAGTCGGTGGCACCCATTGCCAGGGCGCGGCGGATCTGCTCGGTCCATTCGGTGCTCCCCAGAGAGAGGATGGTCAGCTTACCGCCGTGCTTCTCGTACCAGGCAATGCCCTCCTCGACGGCGTACTCGTCGAACAGGTTAATAATCTTCTCGATCCCGTCCGCGTTGATACTCAGATCAGCGTTCAGCTTCACCGAATTATCGCGCGGAACCTGCTTCATACACACGACTATGTGCACTACGATCTGCTACTTTCTACGTACCCGAAAGTACGCGCTAGAAATTCCTGCTTCATCCCAGCGAGCCACCCGAGGATGGTCTTACCACCAGTCCACAGGCCGGTTTTACGTCTCGACGTAGCCACAACCGAGACGTCCAGTTTGGCACTGATACGCCCGAGCAATTGCTCACGAACTGAATGATCTTGGTTATCGAACATTCCGCTCGTGTTCATGATGAACATTATAGTACACCTGTGTGTATATTACAAAGGCTAGACTAAAGCTCCTTACGCTCATAGCGACCATAACGCTGTGCATTGTACCATGGGATTATTTGAGGGCGAAACTGGGGAGTAGGGATGACAGGGCTGTTCAAGGATACCCTCCGGCCCTCACCCCCAGCCCCTCTCCCTCACGGGGAGAGGGGAGATTCCGCACCAGGACGCATCCGACACCCCCTCTCCCGCTCAAGGAGAGGGGGCTGGGGGGTGAGGACTGTGCGGCGATCACACGACTTTGCACGAGCCCTCGTTCGCCATCAGAGGCAGTCGTGGTGGGCGTGGTAGAATGCGAGAGCCGAGAGAGGGTCTGCTGGTTTTCTTTCTACAATCCACAATCTGCAATCTGCAATGAACACATATGAACGATACCCAACGGGCAGCGGAGCTGCGCAAGATGAAACGCCGGGCAACTGGGATGCTGATCGGCGTGACGATTGTGTTTCTGGCAACGAGTGCGCTGCTACGCTATGCGCCGTGGTTGGGCTTTGTGCGGGCCTTCGCTGAGGCGGCGATGGTGGGCGGCGTAGCCGACTGGTTTGCGGTGACAGCGTTGTTCCGCCACCCGTTGGGCCTGCCTATCCCGCACACGGCGATTATCCCGGCGCGTAAAGAGCGCATCGCGATCAGCTTTGGCGGCTTTGTGGAGCGCAACTTCCTTGACCCGGACAAAATTGCCGATAAGCTGCGCCGCCAGGATGTGGCCGGGCGGCTGGCCCGCTCGATGCGCCAGCCCGCCCGTGCCCTCCAGGTGGCCGACTTCATCGCCGAGGCTCTGGGTGGCTTGCTGCGCGTGGCCAACGATGAAGATGTGGGTCATCTGATGGCCCGTGGCCTCTCCGACCAAATGGTGGCGGTGCAGGCAACGCCGATGATCGGCAAGCTGCTGGGGGCGGCGGCGGGCGACCGGCGCCACCGCGATGTGTTAGTGCAGATGGTGGAGGTGGCCACGGGTTGGATCGAGTCGAACCAGATCATCATCCGCACGCGGATCGCCGGTGAGTTGCCGCGCTGGCTGCCGCCGATTGTCGATCAGAAGATTTATGAGAAGCTACTCGACGCCGCCCGCCGCACGTTGGCTGAGCTCTACGATAACCCCGAGCATCCGCTGTACGCGCAGTTCACCGCCACAATCGATAACTGGATCGACAACTTGCAGCACGACCCGCAAGTGCGCGCACGCGGCGAGGCGATTAAGGCCGAGATCCTGTCCCAGCCAGTGCTGCGCGAAGTGGCGGCGGCAGTCTGGCGCGACCTGAAGGCGGCGCTGATGGCGCAGAGTACGGAAATCAATTCGCCCCTGCGCCGCTCAATTGCCGAGGGTCTGACCCACCTGGGCGATGCTCTGGAACGCGATGCTGACTGGCGGGAGAAGGTGGATGTCTGGGCCGAGGGGCTGGCTCGCTTTATCGTCACGCGCTACGGCCACGTGGCGGGCGAGTTCATCACCCATACGGTGAATGGCTGGGACGCGATGGATACCTCGCGCAAGATCGAGATTCAGTTCGGGCGCGACCTGCAGTTCATCCGAATCAACGGGACGGTGGTGGGTGGTCTGGTGGGCCTGGTGATCTACGTGACATCGCTGCTGTTCTGAGGCATAGTTCAAATCAGCGTGACAGTGTGGGCACATGCAGCGCGTCCTGTTGCGGCAAATCTAAGACAAGGTTTCAGGTGCCAGGTTTCAGGTGTACCGTTCGTAGTGCGGGCTTCCCGCCTGCGGCGCTACTCCTGACCGCCTGGAAGGCGGCGCTACTCCTGACCGCCTGGAAGGCGGCGCTATGTTCACGCCAAACTGTAAAGCAGATCTGAACCATGTCTAAAATCTAAAATCGCAATAGAGCAAAAGTAACGCTGTCACCCTGAGCGAAGCGAAGGGTTCCGACCGGGATTCTTCGCTTCGCTCAGAATGACAGGACGCCTCACAGCGTTACTTCTGCATCTTGCA
>CAIRFY010000077.1 GCA_903877945.1 uncultured Oscillochloris sp.
AGGAGGCGAGGAGGCGAGGCGGCGAGGAGGCGAGGCGGCGAGGCGGCGAGGAGGCGAGGAGGCGAGGAGGCGAGGAGGCGAGGAGGCGAGGTGGCGAGGCGGCGATAGTATCGCGTCCTCGCCTCATCGCCTCTCCGCCAAAAGGTGCAGAGATCTGTCCAGGTGTGTGTTATGCTTGGGGACATTTCTTTCGCTTCATCAAGTGTCACTTCTTATGATCGAGCGTATTGCGCATGATCGAATTCGCTTCGATGGACAGCGTCGGATCGCCTACCGCGTGTCGGGGGCGCTTGGCATGCTGCTCATTTTATACGCGCAGTTTTCCATACTCACTGACAGCGACCTGAGCTATCTATTTCGTGTTACCTATGCGATAAACCATTGCGCTCTGGCGGGCTTTAGCTACTGGGTGATCTGGGCGCTTATATTGGGTTGGCCGACGCTGGATCAGATCGAGCGTGTGATGCTGGGGTTCTTCACCTTCGAGGCGATCTGCTTCAATAGCGTGCTGCCGCTGCTGTTTGGGCAGACGTTGCCGACGTTGTTTCGCGAGACGATCAGTGGCAATATCTGGTTTGTCCTGGTGATCTGCACGCTGTCCATCCACCTCTACAGCGGGCGGCGGGGCGTCATCATGGCGCTGGGGATCTATCTCTTCTCATTCGCCGTAGCGGCGGGCCAGGTGCTTATGACCGACGTATACGGACAGGACAATGGCATTGGTGTCATAGTGATCCAGATCTATGTGATGGCAGGCATGTTGCTGGGCTTTCTGTTTGTGATCGCACGCTACCGCGATCACACGCAGCGATTGCAGGTCGAGTATGATCTGCTAGAGCAGATGGCCTTTAACGACGTACTCACGGGGCTGCCGAATCGCCGCATGGGCTACCAAGTACTCCAGAGCCAGATCGCCTTGGCGCAGCGCGGCGGGCACTCGTTAAGTATCTGTCTGTGGGACATCGACCACTTCAAGCAGATTAACGACACGTATGGCCACGAGGTTGGAGACATCGTACTCCAGGCGCTAGCCGAACATCTGAAGTCCACGATGCGTCTGTCGGACATGCTTATCCGCTGGGGCGGGGAGGAGTTTGTGGTGGTGCTGCCGGAGACGCCCCTCGCCGCTGCACTCATCGTGGCTGATCGACTGCGCGAGGCGATAGCCAGGCTGCCCATAGAGCGGGACGTGCGGGCGACCGCGAGTTTTGGTGTAAGCTGCTACGATGGTATCGAGACGCTGGAGCAGGTGCTTCAGCGGGCGGACAAGGCTCTGTATGCGGCTAAGGCGGCTGGGCGTAATACGGTGATGCCTGTGCTTGAATATTCAAAATAGCACAGATTTTCCGAAGTCCGTACGGAGTTCCGGGAGCGCGGGCGTCTCGCCCGCGCTCCCAGGCCGCCTAACCCGGTACGAACGTTCAGAACGCTGTACGAGATGTGCAGAGAAGAGGAGAGACGATGAGCATCGGAGATCTTGTGGCAGCGTGCGTCAGCCAGATCGAGGCCAGTCATGCGGCCCGCGAGCAGGCCATCGGCGTCTCGCGGGGGCTGATCCGCAGCTGCGCCAATAGTATCCGCGCAGCGCACCGGGCCGAGTTTGTTGAGGCCGAGCGGCTGCTGGGCGAGGCGACGGCCATGGCCGAGCGGCTGCGTGCGGCTACCGCCGACAGCCCGGAGATCCGTCACGCCGGTTACACGCAGGACGCCTTGAAGGAACTGGTTGAGGCCCACCTGGTGCTGGCCTTCCTGGCCGGGCGCACGCCGCCCTCCGCCGAGGAGATCGGCGTGGAGCCGGCTGCCTACCTGAACGGCCTCGCCGAAGCGGCCAGCGAGTTGCGCCGGGCTATCCTTGATGGTCTGCGCCGTGGCGAGACGACTCGCGGCGAGGTTCTGCTGCGGGTGATCGACGATGTCTATAGCGAACTCGTGGCGGTGGATTTTCCCGACGCTGTGACCGGCGGTCTGCGGCGCACGACCGACGCCCTGCGCGCCGTGCTGGAGCGCACCCGTGGCGATATGACGGCAGCCATCCGCCAGGATCAACTGGTGACAGCGATGCGTGAGCTTGAGGGACGCTTCCTCAATACTTAGACAAGATTCGTGGCCGCTTTACAGTTCGTCGCCGGACAGCCCTCACCTCCAGTCCATCTCCCCGTGAGGGAGAGGTGGCTGGGGGTGAGGGCTGTC
>CAIRFY010000078.1 GCA_903877945.1 uncultured Oscillochloris sp.
CTCACCCCCCAGCCCCCTCTCCCTGAACGGGAGAGGGGGAGCCGAGCGCATCCTGATGAAGAAACTCCCCTCTCCCCGTGAGGGAGAGGGGCAGGGGGTGAGGGGGCCGGAGCTGACTTTGCTCATGCCCCCGGCGGCATTCCTCTACGTTTGACAAAGACGATGGTGAATGTTATACTTTTTTATCGCTGCGCAGACGCGCAAGTACGTCTGTTTGTGTGCTACACCGGCCTACTCTAAGGCGTAGTTGAGACTACGACCAGACGCGGGCCAGGTTATTATTTTGTCTCGATATGGCTGCTCCGGGGCGTCTGACACAGGAGTTCTTGATGCCGACCATTAACCAGCTCGTTCGCAAGCCGCGTAAGCCCGTCGTTAAAAAGACGAAGGCACCCGCGCTGCGGTTCACGTACAACTCGCTCAAGGGGAAGCTGACCCGTGGCAAGGGATCGCCGCAGAAGCGCGGCGTCTGCACGAAGGTCGCGACCGTCACGCCCAAGAAGCCGAACTCGGCTCTGCGCAAGATCGCCCGCGTGCGGCTGTCCAACGGCCTAGAGGTTACAGCCTACATCCCCGGCGAGGGCCACAACCTTCAGGAACACTCGGTCGTGCTGATCCGTGGCGGTCGCGTGAAGGATCTGCCGGGCGTGCGCTACCACATCGTGCGCGGCACCCTCGACACGCAGGGCGTCAATGGCCGCAAGCAGGGCCGCTCGAAGTACGGCACGAAGAAGAACGTGCAGCCGGTCGGCAAGAAGCGCTAGTAGCGGCAGGTGGTACGGCAGAGGAGCGTCAACGAGGGTTATTGCCTGTTGCCTGTTGCCTGTTGCCTGTTGCCTATCGCCCACAGAGGAAAGCTATGTCCCGCCGAAGCAATACTGTTAAGCGCATCATTATCGCGGATGCCCGCTACGAGAGCCTGTTGGTGCAGAAGTTCATCAACAAGGTGATGGAGCGCGGCAAGAAGAGTACCGCCGAGCGCATCGTCTACAATGCGATGGATATCGCCGCCGATAAGCTCAAGAAGTCGCCCCTCGAAATTTTTGAGCAGGCCCTGCGCAACGCCAGTCCCTCGATTGAGGTCAAGCCTAAGCGCGTCGGTGGTGCCACGTACCAGGTGCCGATTGAGGTGAAGAGCGAGCGGCGCTACGCCCTGGCGATGCGCTGGCTACTGATCTCGGCCCGCGCCCGCAGCGGTCGCCCCATGGCCGAGCGCCTCGCCACCGAGATTATGGACGCCTACAACAATACCGGTAGCACGATCAAGCGCCGCGAGGACGTGCATAAGATGGCTGAGGCCAACCGCGCCTTCGCCCACTACGGTCGGCTGTAGCCTGTTGTGGTGCGCTCACCTGAGCGCAGAGCACAGCGGGAGTTTCTAGCGCGTATCTTCGGGTACGTAGAAAGTAGCAGTAGCGACGGGTATGCCACGCCAGATTGAGCTCGAAAAAATCCGAAATATCGGAATCATCGCCCACATCGACGCGGGCAAAACCACGACGACGGAGCGCATCCTGTTCTATACCGGGCGCACCTATAAGATCGGCGAGGTTCACGA
>CAIRFY010000079.1 GCA_903877945.1 uncultured Oscillochloris sp.
CCCCGTGAGGGAGAGGGGCAGGGGGTGAGGGTCGCACAGAACGGTAAAGTACATGTGCCAATCCTGAAACCATGTCTTGGCGACTAACGTCGCCTCACAGGGGCCGCTGGCTGGCCGCCCGCCTGCGCGGGCGGACTCCGCGTCGGCGCAGGCCGACGCCCAGCCGTAGGCTCCCCAGCGGCGACTTCAGTCGCCCGCCGGAGGGGAAAGCAAGGGCGGTCGTTCCGCTATGCCACATTTTGGAGCGACGCGGGCAGCAGCGCGGTGAGTGTCGTCAGCAGGTTGCGCAGGTTTGCTGGCTTCGTGAGGTAGATGTTTGCCCCCGCCTCTAGGCAGCGCTCCCGGTCGCCCGCCATCGCCTGTGCGGTCAGCACGATGATCGGCACATCGGCGATAGCGGCGCTCTCTCGGATGCGCCGGATGGTCGTGATCCCGTCCATCCCCGGCATTTGGATGTCAAGGATCATCGCGTCTGGCCGGTGCGCGTTGACCAGGGCCAGCACATCCTCACCGGTTTGCGCGGTCAGCACCTGATAGCCGTAGACGCTGAGCAGATCTGTATAGAGGCTCAGCGTTGGCTCGTGGTCGTCAGCCACCACCACATGTGGCGACCGCACCCAGGTGGGGATGGATACCACGGACGCCACGGACGCTACGGACGCCACGGGCACGACGTTCTCGCTTGCCGACCAAGGCAGGTTGATGGTGAACCGGCTTCCCCGTCCGGGGGCGCTTACGACGTGGACACTACCGCCATGCAGCGCCACGAGCCGCTGTACCAGTGCCAACCCCAGCCCGACTCCCCCGTATTGCCGTGCAAGGCGTGCGTCTGCCTGGATAAACGGCTCGAAGATTCGCCCCTGATCCTCCAGCGCGATACCAATTCCGTTGTCCCATACGCTGAACTGGATGTGCTCCTGGATGGCATCGGTGATCACCTCCAAGACGACCGACCCGCCCGCCGGGGTAAATTTCACCGCATTATTGAGTAGGTTGACCAGGATTTGTGTGAGCCGACGATCATCGGCATACAGCCCGACGATTCCCGGCACGATCATACAGTTCATCTGGATGCCCTTGGCACGAGCGACTGGCTCAACCATCAGCATGGACATCTGACAGATGATGTCAACATCAATGGGCTGGAGTTCCAGGGTTTCCCGGCCCACCGCAATGCGGGCGAGGTCAAGGATGTCAGAGAGCAACGCGAGCAGATGCTGTCCGCTCTGTGTGATCGTATCCAGCGCCTTATGCTGTGGCTCTGCGAGGGGGCCGTAGATCTCCTCGGTGAGCGCCTCGCTCAGACTCAGGACGATGCTCAGGGGCGTGCGCAGTTCGTGACTCATCATGGCCAGGAACTCATCTTTGAGCCGTAGCGCCCGCTCCAGTTCGGCGTTTGTGCTGCGCAGGTGTTCTTCACTGACCCGGAGCGCGGCTGTTCGCTCATTCACGCGTTGTTCGAGCGTGGTGTTGAGTTCACGGACGACGTCCTCCGCACGAACCCGTGCAGTGATGTCGCTCATCACCACACGATACACCGTCGTTTCGGTGGTTGCCCCCGGCACCATCATCGTCTCCAGCCGCACCCAGAACGGGGTCTGATCATGCCGCAGCATGCGCAGTTCGCACACCTGTGCCCGTCCCCCTGGCACCAGCTTTCGGCGGTAGAGATAGTAGTGATCCTGGTCGTCTGGAGCCACAAAGAGGGCCAGCGATTGCTGGAGCAGGGCGCTACGCGGCACGCCCAGCAACGTTGAGGTGGTGATATTCGCTTCCTGAATCACCCCCTGGGCACTCAGCATGATGTAACTGACCGGGGCTAGGTTATAGAGGTCAAAATAACGGGCGCGAGCAAGTTCCAGTTCTTCCTGAATGCGATGCAACTCCTCATTTTGTAACTCTAGCTCGATCTGATGCACCTGTAGCTCATGAAACAGATGCTCACGCTCCTCGGGCGAGCGCGCCATCGTTGCCGCAGGGGTTGCCGCCGCAATCATGGCCTCGGCCCGCCGACGCATGGCCGAGGCCGCGCTCATACGGGTGGCGGCGGTGCTATCGTCATCACCGGTTCCCATCTTGTCCCTCGTTTGCGGGTTCCAATGAAGGCTCCTCCGTCCTATCGAGATCCGCGTCTTTCGTGTGCTTGCGCACAGTACGTGCGCGGAATATCATGAGCAAAACCGGCTCCGAATCAAGATCAAACTCCTCGACCGATAAGCGCACCTTGCGACGGTCGCCCGATGCGTGCCAGATCTCTAGATCCATGTTCTTCACAGATCCGTGTGCATGCACCTGCGTAATCACCCGATGCCAGTCGGCCGGGTTGACAAAGAACCCTGGATCTTGCGCACTGCGCCCAAGCGTGGCCTGCCGACGTGCGCCCGATAGAGTCTCCCAGTGTATATTCACATCGAGGATAACCCCATCAGAGCGGCGGCTCACCACCAACCCATCAGGGATCACCTGAAAAATGTTGGCAAACTTCATCTCACTACGGCGCAACGCCGCCTCGATCTGCTTGCGCTGGGTAATATCAATGAAAGTCAGCACCGCACCCTCGATCATCTGCTCCAGGGTGCGATAGGGCCGGATTCGCATCAGGTACCAGCCTCCGGCCCGGGTTTGCACCTCCGCCTCCTTCGGTACCAAGGTGTCCAGCACCTCCCGCACATCCTCCACGAGGTGGGGATAGTTCACCAGATTGGAGGCAATATCGCTGATGGGCCGACCGACATCGGGCATGATCAGGTTGACCACCGAGGTAATCATCGGGGTGAAGCGTGCGATCCGCAGGTTCATATCGATAAAGAGCGTACCCACCCCGGTACCGGCCAGCAGATTATTCATGTCGTTATTGACCCGCGAGAGGTCAAGAACCTTGGCTTGCATCTCGGCATTTACCGTGGTCAGTTCCTCATTGATCGACTGGAGTTCCTCTTTCGAGGTCTCTAGCTCTTCATTGGTCGATTGAAACTCTTCGTTGAGTGACTGGAGCTCCTCATTGGACGACATGAGTTCTTCATTGGTGGACTCCATCTCTTCAAGGGTCGTCTGAATGTACGCTTCTTTGGTCTGTAGCTCATGTTCAAGTGTGGCGACCTGCCCGTCGTGATCCGTCTTCAGCAGCGGAATACCCGCGACGACCGGCGGCACCAGGGACAAACTGGTTGTCGGTACCTCCTCTATTACCACCATAAATATATCGGGTGTCGCCATACCCCCCGGAGCGGCCGTCACGGGCCGCACCGTCAGATTGACCATAATGAAGGCATCGTTGGTGCGTACCCGCAGCCCCGAGGCGCGCACGATCTCGTGCTGGACAACAGCCCGATGCAGGGCCGTGGTCAGCGCTCGCTGGAGCCCCTCGCGGGCCATCGCGAGGATATTCATCATCGCATCGCCGGGAGCGGGCTGGAGATAGGAGCCGCTCCATCCGATAATGTGCAGGATATCGCCGCGCCCGTTCACCAAGATGCCGACCGGGTCGTAGTGCGCCAACAGCGCCCGCTCAGCTAGCCCACGCAGATTGGTCGTACTAACGCCCTGACTGATTTCGCGCCGTGGTGAGTGGGGGGGCTCACTGCTGGAAGCCACCGAGTCGAAGCCACTCAGCACGATCCGGGCGAGGTTGGAGGTAGTTTCCTGGTAAAGATAGATCTTCGCCTTGCGATCCAGCGGGGCGAAGAGCGACGTGAACTCTCCGATTGATTCGGAGGTACCCAGGAATAGCACGCCCGTTGGGTTCAGCGCATAGTGAAACAGAGGCATGATCCTCCGTTGCAGATCCGAGTTTAAATAGATCAACAGGTTACGACAGCTGATCAGATCTAGCTTCGAGAAGGGCGGATCCTTGATCACGTCCTGTACCGAAAATACGATCATATCGCGGATAGACTTGTGGATGCGATAGCTTTCACCATCGGGGGATAGGACGAAAAAGCGCGCCAGTCGCTCGGGCGTGACATCGGCCGCAATGCTGGCAAAAAAGATCCCGCTGCGGGCATGGTCAATTGCCCGCGAGTCGATATCCGTCGCAAAGATCTGCACCTTTATCGGTTGGTGTAACACATCCAGATACTCTTGGATCAGGATGGCAATCGAGTACGCCTCCTCGCCGGTGGAGCAGCCGCACACCCACACCCGCACCATGCGCTTGTTCGCAGGCGTGACAAAAAGACACGGGATCACCTGGGACTCCAGGACGGCGAATGCCTCCGGGTCACGAAAAAAGTGGGTCACGCCAATCAAGAGATCGTGAAACAGCGCATCAACCTCGGTCGGCTGCTGCTGGAGATACGGGAGGTACTCATTCGCACGATCAATCTGATGCAGGGCCATGCGCCGCTGGATGCGACGAATCAGGGTATTCTCTTTGTACTGCGAGAAGTCGTGGCCGATCTGGGCACGCAGCACATCACAGATTTTTCTCAGCGTATCTACGGAGTCTATCGCGCTCAGCAGCGGAGAGGTGATCGGGTGCAGTTGGGTGCCAAAGCTGTGAGCAACATACGCGACGATCTGAGCCGACATGTCGACCGGCTCCAGCACATAGTCAGCCAAACCGGTTGCAATAACGCTACGGGGCATACCATCGTACTCGGTGCTTTCGGGATTCTGCGCCATCACCATGCCGCCCTCACCCTTGACTGCGCGCACCCCCAGTGTGCCATCGCTACCCGTGCCGGAGAGGACAACGCAGATCGCCCGCTCGTGCAGATCTTGTGCCAGGGAGCGGAAGAAAAAATCAATCGGCAGGCGCATACCGCGTGGTGCGCTTGGCGCGACCAGATGGAGGATCCCGTTCTTCAAGGCCATATCGCAGTTGGGCGGGATGATGTAGGTGCAGTTGGGCTGCACCAGCATCCCGTCCTCAACCTCATAGACCTGCATGTGCGTATAGCGCCGGACGAGGTCGCTCAGAATGCTCTTGTGGTCTGGGGCAAGGTGCTGCACCAGCACAAACGCGATATTGGGATCGGGCGTGGTGAGCATGGCCGAGAAGAATGCCTCGAAGGCCGCCAGCCCACCGGCTGATGCACCAATGCCCACAATCGGAAAGCGCCCATCCGCGAGGGTCGCTGGGTCGTCGGCCCCGACAACCGGCGCATCCGGGGGTGTCTCCTGCGGGTCGTCCACAGGAGGTGGGGGGGAGTGTGCAGGATCTGTCATGGTTGGAAACCTTTCGCCCCAGCGATAGAAAATATACGAGAATTATACCGCGTTTGTAGTGAGCAAGGGGGTATGCGCCAGGGCTGATGTCAGGGCATGAGCAAAGTCAGATCCGACCCTCACCCCCTGCCCCTCTCCCTGTGAGGGAGAGGGGCAG
>CAIRFY010000080.1 GCA_903877945.1 uncultured Oscillochloris sp.
AGCATCGCCTCGTCGCATCCTCGCCTCATCGCCACACTGTCACGCTGAAACCTGACACCTGAAACCTTGTCTTTAGTGATATACTCAGGGTGCTATTTCCCCGTACTTGGCATCGTATTCTCCTCCCACCCACTCCAAGTGATCATCACATCGTGGCCGTACTGCATTCAGAGAAGAATGGAGGTCGTCATGTTTCGATCACTCCGCGTACGCATGTTCCTATCCCTGGTAACCTTCGGGTTCGTCCTGATCTTCACAGTGCCCCAGGTCTTCGGTCGCACGCCGCCCGCCGCCGTCCAGGCGATTGCCCATCCGCAGGCGCTGTTAAGCCCTAACGCAGCGCTCACGGGTGCTTTGCAGCTCTACCACCCCATGTTCCACAAAGCGTACTATGGCTATGATTCGAGCGTGTACGTCCAGAACCTCGGCGCGAGTCCGGCCAACTACACCCTCAATTTCTTCGGCACAGGGGTTAGCTACACACCGCCCGCGCTTGCACCCGGCGCGTCGGCGCTGATCTCGGCAACGGATGTGATCTCGTTGCCAACCCGATTCATAGGCAACCTGATGATCAATTCAACCGAGCCGATGCAGAGCCTACAGATCGAACGTGTGGCAACCGGTATCGACCAGATGTACATCTACAACGGCATCCCGCCCACCGCTGCCGCCACGGATCTGCGCTTCGGCCCATTCGTCAAGTCAACGACGGGCATGTCAGCTATCACCGTGCAAAATATCGGCACATCTGTGGCCAACTTGACCTTCTATCTGTATGACTCTAGCGGGAGCCTCGTACTCACTTATCCCTATCCCTCCCCCATAAATCCCGGCGGTGGGGCAAGTGTGGTTGGCCTAACCATGCCCGCACTGCTCGATGGTACCTACTCCCTGCGGGTTTCCTCGACGACGCCTATCGTCGGCTTCCTCAGCTATGAGAAGAGTAACGACACGACGGAACGCTGGATTCGTCCCGCTATGACGATCAATACGGGGTCAACTTCCGGTGTGAACTACAATTATGTGCCGCGCTTCTACCGTTCGGCGGTAGGTGTGGACGGCACGCGCTCCACCCGGCTCACCCTGCTCAACACAGGCACGGTTGCCGCCAATGCGTCGGTGTTGTTCTATAACATCACTGGCACGCTGACGTTTTCCAACACCCAGAGCATCGCGGCGGGGGGTATGGCGTTTGTTGACCCGGCTGCAACGCTGCTACCCGCAGGTTTCGCTGGTAGCGCGGTGGTCAGTAGCGATCAGCCTCTGGGGCTGACTGAACTCACCACCTACGACAGCGGGGGAACGACGGTTCCCCGTACCAGCAACGCAGATAGCTACATGCTGACGAGCCCGGCAATCCCCAGCCTGATGCCGTCGTTCCCGTATCTGGCCTTCGGGACAGGTGAACAGACGGTGGTTCATGCGCAAAACGTCACAACCCAGACCACAGATCTTCAGCTTATGCTCTCCGGCGGATTCGTGGGAACATACCCTCGTGTGGCCCCGAACGCTTCGGCACGCTTCGGCACAGTATTGATGGCTGGGGCGGGAAGCTATACCGGCATGGGGACGATCACAACGAACGCGCTGGTCTCCGTCTTGGTTGACATCGAGGGTGCCTTCCCGGCCCCGCCCACCACGCCCACGATGACCGCCACGCCCACGCCGACCCTCCCAGGAACGCCGGTGGCCACGCTGACGGCCACGCCCGTGATTACGATGTCGGCCACGCCCACGGCCATACCTGGGGTCACACTGACGCCCACGTGGGTGATCACGGGCACAGTTACGCCCGCCACGCCCACGGCCTTCCCCGTGGGCACACTGACGCCCACGCCCGTGATCACGGGCACGATCACGCTGACGCCCACACCCGTGATCACGGGCACGGTTACGCCCACAGCCACGTCCACGGCCTTGCCCGTAGGTACGCCCACGGACACACCCGTGATCACGGGCACGATCACGCCCGCCACGCCCACGCCCGTGGGCACGCTGACGGCGACACCTGTAGGCACCATCTCGGCCACACCCACGTCCACTACTATCCCGGCAACACCTACGGCAACGCTCGTAGCCACGATCTCGGCTACGCCCATGCCCGGAACGCCCACGGCCACCGCCATACCCGCCACCCAGATACCCACACCGACAGCAGCGGGGGGCTCAGTTGTGACGCCAACCCTCTACCTGAATTATCTGCTGGGGGCACCTGGGAGCGTCTTCGTGGTGACTGGCTACAACTACCCGCCGGGTAGCAGCGTTGATCTGCTGGTCAACGGGCTTGTGGCGGCGAACGTGACGGCGGACGGCTCCGGCGGCTTCAGTTTGTTGCTACAGACACCGAGCGGTGCCCTACCCGGCTTTTACGTTGTGACGGCGGTCGTGCATCCGATCCCAGTCGCTGCCTTGTCCCAGGCGAGTACCACCGCGCCACAGTTCGGAGTCTTCCATCTCGTCACCAGCGGAGAGGGGGCCGTTGTGCGGGTGGCACCGCCCGGTGCCCCAACGACCAAGGTGGACGTTCCCACCGCTGCGGCTGCGAACCCGCTCGCAAGCCCACCCTACACCTACCTACCGATCATCCGGCGCTGAAACGTGAAGAGCCGGGCTGCATATCCTTGCAGCCCGGCTCTTATCCGTGTATCTAAACGAGTCCACCGTCGCTCAGCCCTCACCCCCCCAGCCCCCTCTCCCTGAGCGGGAGAGGGGGAGTTGGAGGCGTCCTGCTGAGGAATCACCCCTCTCCCTCACGGGGAGAGGGGCAGGGGTGAGGGGGCAAGGTCAGCTTATTCGAAAAGTATTGGGACTAAACCCGCACGAAGGCCGACATGATCACAATGTCGTGAAGGTTGCCGTCGCGGTCAATCGCGTGGCGGGCCAACTGGCCCTCTACGGCGAAGCCCAGATGACTGAAGATCGCCTGGCCCGCTGTCAGGGCTACTTGCATGTCAACGGTCACCTTAGTGGCACCTAGCTCGCGAGCCGCGTCCACAATCGCCTGGGCCATATACATCCCCAGGCCGCTGCGCCGCCAGCCTCGGTCAACAATCAGGCGGATGTTTGCTACGTGGTAAGACCAGCCGGGCATGCGCAGGGCACCGCTGTAGGCGACAATCGAGCCTTCGTCGGTGACGGCCACCACCTGCCGCCAGTTCTCCGCCGCGTTCGCATTGATCAGCCGTGCGATAATCTCGGGGTTTTGGAAATCGTCCTCAAGGTACAGGA
Organism: uncultured Oscillochloris sp.; assembly: GCA_903877945.1. Taxonomy (GTDB): domain Bacteria; phylum Chloroflexota; class Chloroflexia; order Chloroflexales; family Chloroflexaceae; genus Oscillochloris. The sequence continues at coordinate 3,229 of CAIRFY010000080.1, forward strand.
GATCGTTTTTTGGCAGGCCCATGCCAAAGTTTGCGAGAGCAGCGCGATCTTGCTCCATAAGCGGGCGGATCGTCACTGTCCTACCATCCTTCAATGCCACGCTGCCGGCCGCTTCAGTGCGTTGCGTCATGACCTGCCTCCTAAATTATGGGGGATGTTTCAGCTCTCGAACATGAGATGACTGAACTTTAGCATAATATAGTTACACCTGAGTTACTTTCTTCATTCTGTGGCTAGATTGCTACTTTTTGACAGATTTTGCAAGAATCCGTTGCTGATTCTTCCCCGCTCATCTTGGCAATGCTGGTATAATGACGCTCGTCCCAGGCAGTTATCGAAACATACTACAGATGCCCGTCGCGTGTCTGTGTGCTGCGGATTGACAGTGACAAGGAGGCCCTAATGAGTCCTGCTCGCGAGGTCGTTGTCCTCAGTGGTGTTCGCACTGCGATTGGAAGCTTTGGTGGGGGTCTGAAGGATCAGCCGCCATCTGAACTGGCCGCCCTGGTTGTTCGTGAGGCGTTGTCCCGCGCCGGTGTCGATGTGACCGAGATGGGTCATGTCGCTTTTGGTCATGTCATTAACACTGAACCCCACGACATGTATCTCTCCCGCCTGGCCGCCGTTAAGGGTGGGCTTTCGGTAGAGACCCCTGCTTTTAATGTGAACCGACTCTGCGGCAGCGGGCTGCAGGCGATCATATCGGTTTCTCAGGCGATCCTGCTGGGCGATACGGACGGCGGAGTGGCGGGCGGCGCTGAGGTGATGAGCCGTAGCCCGTATTCCGTACCGGCGATGCGCTGGGGCGCACGCATGAACGATGCGAAGATGCTCGATATGATGGTCGGTGCCCTGAGCGACCCCTTCGACGATGTTCATATGGGCATCACTGCCGAGAATGTGGCGGCGAAATGGCAGATCAGCCGCGAGGATCAGGACGCTCTGGCCGTGGTGAGCCACCAGCGCGCCGCCGCTGCGGTTGCGGCGGGTCACTTCACAAGCCAGATCCTGCCGATCTCGATCAAGGTCAAGGGCGGTACGGGTTTCTTCGATACCGATGAGAACGTCCGTGGCGACGCCACGATTGAGAAGATGGCGAAGCTGCGCCCGGTCTTCCAGAAGGACGGCTCGGTGACGGCGGGCAACGCATCGAGCATTAACGATGCGGCCGCTGCGGTGGTGCTGATGGAGCGCGGCGCGGCTGAGCAGCGCGGCTATAAGCCGTTGGCGCGGCTGGTGGGCTATAGCCACGCCGGCGTTGAGCCAAAGTATATGGGCATCGGCCCGGTGCCTGCCGTCCGCAAGGTGCTTGAGCGCACCGGCCTGTCGATCAGCGACATCGACATCTTTGAGGTGAATGAGGCGTTCGCTGCCCAGGCTCTCGCTGTGTCTCGGGATCTGGATCTGCCGCCCGAGAAGGTCAATCCTAATGGTAGCGGTATCTCGCTGGGCCACCCGATTGGGGCCACCGGGGCGCTCCTGACCGTGAAGGCGGTGTACGAACTACAGCGCACGGGTGCGCGCTACGCCCTCGTGACCATGTGTATCGGCGGCGGCCAGGGTATTGCGGCGATTTTTGAGCGGCTGTAGTTATTGTGGATTGTGGGTTGCAGATTGTGGATTATGAGGAAGATTGTGGCTGGTGCAATGCCAATCCACAATCCACAATCCACAATCCACAATCCACAATCCACAATCCACAATCCACAATCCACAATCCACAATCTGCAATTCTTGTAAGGGGATTTTTATATTATGGGTAAGCTCGACGGAAAGGCGGCCCTCGTAACAGGGGCCTCGCGGGGGATTGGCCGGGCGATTGCGGTGCTGCTGGCCAAAGAGGGCGCGAAGGTGGCTTTGAACTATCACAGTGATGTGACTGGTGCCCAGAGTGTGGCCGATGAGATTGCGAGCTTCGGCGGCACCGCGATGCTGAGCCAGTCCGATGTGTCGGTCTCGGACGAGGCCCGTGCGATGATCAAGAAGATCGTGGACACCTGGGGGCGTCTGGATGTGCTGGTGAATAACGCCGGTATCACCCGCGACCGCTCAATGCGCAAGCTGACCGACGATGACTGGGTGACGGTGATCAACACCAACCTGAACAGCGTCTATTGGTGTACATCGGCGGCTATGCCGGTCATGATCGACCAGAAGTTTGGTCGGATCATCAACCTCAGCTCATACGTGGGCCAGGCCGGCAACTTCGGCCAGGCCAACTACGCCGCCTCAAAGGGCGGGATCATCGCCTTCACCAAGACGGCGGCGATTGAGTTGGCGAAGTTTAACATCACGGTCAACGCCCTGGCCCCCGGCTTCACCCTCACCGACATGCTCTCGAAGGTGTCCGATGCCGTCCAGGATCAGATCAAGGCTAAGATCCCGATGGGTCGCTTCGGCTTACCCGAGGAGATGGCGAAGGCGGTGCTGTTCCTGGCTGCTGACGCCGACTACATCACTGGGCAGCAGATCAATGTGAATGGCGGAGTGTTTATGTAATGCAAAATGCAAAATGCAAAATGCAAAATTAATTTTACATTTTGCATCTTGCATCTTGCACCTTACATTTTGCATCTTGCATTTTGCATTTTGCATTGACTCACTTTCCTTGCTTTCCGATGATCTCTTTCACATCGTCGGAGTAGCCCTGCCAAGCCTGAAGCATTTCTCTGTTCAGCCGATGCTGGGTTCTGATCGTGTCGGCGACCGCCTGCTCTGCGGAGGTGCGTAGGCTGCGGCTGTAGTCCCAGTTTTTGAGGACAACATCGAAAGCCATGTCGGTGCTGGTGGTGAGGAGATCATTCCAGGCCCGCACCGAGCGGAGCATCATATCAGCTGCGCCAGCGTATTGCTGGCGCAGTTGCGCTTCTGGCTGACTGGTATCGTCGCTAGCCATGAGATTTTCCTTTGGTAGTAAAATAGCCCTGTCGGACTATGTGGTGAGGTGCTGGATAGGGCCACACGCCCTGGCAGCAGACTGTCAGGCAGGTGTATGGTACGCCAGGTGGTTACAGAAGAGTTCAGCGACAGTGACGTCGGTGGTGATGGGCTGCTGCTCACTCGCCTGACTCCGCCTGTTCAACCTGCGCGCATGCTGCGGCGAGCGAGGGTTGAGACCGCGCTCGCCGAGGTGATGGAGTATCCGCTGACGACGGTGAGTGCGCCGGTCGGTAGCGGGAAGACGGTGGCGCTGGCCGCGCTGGCGGTCTATGGCGGCTGGCCGACGGCCTGGTGCCGGGTTAGCGACGAGGATGATCCACGCCTGCTGCTGCGCCATCTCGCCGCCGCCTTTCGTCCGGTGGTCGCGATTGATGAGGCGCGCATCGGCACTCTGGCTGATGCCGGGGCGATCCCGGCTGCCCTTGATGCGTTGGTGAATGAACTGGCCGCCGCTCTTGATGACGAAACCCTGTTGGTTATCGATGATTACCACCTGGCTGATGAGCGTCCGGCCCAGCGGGCCATTATCGAGCGATTGATGGTGGTGCAGCCGCTGCGCTTGCACGTGGCCCTTTCTGGGCGGGCTGTGCCGAGCCTGTCCGGTCTGGATACGGCCCGCCTGCGCGGCGAATTGCTAGAGCTTGGCCCTGCCGACCTGGCATTCACCGCTGCCGATCTGCGCAATCTGTTCGCTCGGGCCGGCCAGCCGCCACCCGCCGACATGGAGGAGATCGTTGATGCGGCGTGCGGCTGGCCGCTGGCGCTTCAGGCTACCCTTGGCGCGACCGACTGGCGGGCCGCCCTTGGCCTGCACCCCGGTGATATGCGCCCTGCGCCTCTCGACTCCTACCTTGCTGATGTGGCCCTCGGTGCACTGCCCGCCAACCTGCGCGACTTTGTGCTGCGCGCCTCGGCTCTGCGCTGGCTTGATCCCGAGGCTGCGGCGCTGCTGTCGGGCGATGTTCCTGCCGCGCCTCTGCTCGCGGAGATCCGGCGACGCCATCTTTTTATCTCGACGGACTCGGATGGGCGGCTGGCCTTCCAGCCGATCTTTCACGCCTTCCTCATCCGTCGTGCCCAACGCGAGATCGGCGAGTGGACAGACCTGCACCTGCGCCTGAGCGTCCACTATCGTACCCGCGCCGATGGCGAGGCCGTGCTGCATCACCTGACTGCGGCCGGCGATGCAGGGGCCATCGTCGCCCTTGTGGAAGCTGCCCCGGCGATGTTCGCCGCCGGTCAGCCGGATCGTGTCCTGGCGTGGGTGCGCCGTCTGCTCCCGCTCGTTGGTGAGCCGCCCGCTCTGGTCGAGGTGCAGGCCGCCGCGCTGCGCCGTCTTGGCGTGTTCGACGCCGCCTTGTCGGCGTATGCCGCTGCTGGGTTGGCCTTCGCTGCCGTGGGCGATATTGATGGCCAGGTGCGTACGCTGCGCGGCAAGGCCGAGGTTTACCTCGACACGGTGCAACCGACCCCGGCCACCGACCTGCTCAAGCGGGCGCTCAAGCTGCTGCCGCGCACGCGGGCCACCGAGCGGGCCGAACTTCTGCGACTCCAGTCCGAGAACTGGGCCAACCGTGGGCGAGCTGATGTGGCGCTGATCCTTGAACGGGCCGCGTACATGCAGACGGCAGGAGACAGCAGGCAGGAGGCAGGGACACTCCTGCCGCCTGGTAGCGCCGCGCAGGTGCCGCCACGTCTGCTCCTGCGCGCCGGTCGGCTTGACGAGGCCCGCCAGCAGCTTGAGGCTCAGGTGCGGGACGGGGTTCGGGCGGGGGATAGGGGCCTACAGAGCAGTGCCCACCGTGAACCGCTGCTGTTGCTCTCACTAATCTACTCGATGCTCGGGGGCGGCGCTCGCGCTCTGGCGATGGCCCGACGCAGCCTCATGGAAGCCCAGCAGTCGGGGTCGCGGCTCACCGAGGCGATTGCGGAGCTACGCCTGGGCCACGCCTACCAGATGGTGTTTCCTAGCGACATCGGCCCGGCCCAGGCCCGCTACGCGGCTGCGATGCATCTGATCGACCAGGTTGGCGTGGCTCGTACCCGCGCCGAAGGTATGATGGGCCTCACGCTGCTCCACGGACATGCGGGCGACCTGACGCGGGCCGAGATCACGGCCCAGGAGGGCTTGCTGATCGCCGCAACCGCCGGTGATGAGTGGATCGCCGCATGCCTGATGCTGGCTCTTGGTGGTGCGGCGGCCGCCCTGGGCGATGATCGTGCGGTGATCTGGCTCGACCAGGCATATGTGCGCTTCGTTCGTGGCGGCGATGTCTACGGTCAGGCGATTGTCCATCTCTGGCGTGCGCTGAGTGCCCTGCGTGTCGCCGATGTGGCCCACGCCGATCCCGAGATCGCCGCGCTGCTCGATCTGGTGGCTGACCAGGGCTATGTGGGTGTGCTGATTGCGCCGAGCCTCTTTGGCCCACGCGACATGGCTACTATCGTTCCGCTACTGCTACGCGCCCGTGGGCTCTCGCGCCATGTTGAGTTGTCTCGCCAGTTGCTGCGCCAGGGCTTTCCCACCATCGCCGCCGATGATACCGTGGAGGACTATCACCCCGGCTATACGCTGCGCGTGCAGATGCTCGGCACCTTCCGGGTCTGGCGTGGTACCCACGAAATTCAGGCCCGCGAGTGGCAGCGTGAGAAGGCCCGCCAGCTCTTTCAGCTCCTGCTCACTCACCGTGGTCACTGGATCCAGCGTGAGCAGATCTGCGCCTGGCTCTGGCCGGACGCCGACCTCGACGCCTCCGAGCGCCAGTTTAAGGTGACGCTGAATGCGCTCAACGCCGCACTGGAGCCACATCGCCCGCCGCGTGTCCAGCCCTTCTTCATCCGTCGCCAGGGTCTTGCCTATAGCTTCGCCCCATCATATGGCGTCTGGATCGATGTTGATGAATTTGAGTTGCGGGTGGCCGGGGCCAATGCCCGTGATGAACCTGACTTCGCCCGCCGCAATGCGCAGATCGCCGTGCAGCTCTATCGCGGCGACTACCTGTCCGAGTCGCTCTACGACCTCTGGACGATTGAGGAGCGGGAGCGTCTGATCGCCCGCTACCTCGCCACCGCCGTTAGCTACGCCCAGCGTCTCTGCGACGACGGCGACCAGGCCCAGGCCGTGCAGATCTGCGAGCAGGTACTTCGCCACGACCGGGGCTACGAAGAGGCGTACCAGACCCTCATGCGCGCCCACGCTCGCGCCGGTAGCCGATCCCAGGCGTTGCGCTGCTACACGCGTTGTGTTCAAACTCTGCGCAGCGAGATGGGCATCGATCCGCTGCCCGAAACGGTGGCCCTCTATGAGCAGATCAAGCGCAATGAACTGCTGTAGATGTCATACTTTTCGAATGAAGGGTCTGCCGCCGCTCAGCCCTCACCCCCCAGCCCCCTCTCCCTGAGCGGGAGAGGGGGAGTCGGACGCATCCTGGTGCGGAATCCCCTCTCCCCGTGAGGGAGAGGGGCAGGGGGTGAGGGGGCAAGGTCGGTGTTGTAGATCTCACGTCTCACCTCAGCGCCTCCCCTCGACCGCATCCCGCTCGGACGCCTCGGTATCCACATCATCCGGGTCGCGCAGGGGTAGGCTCACGGTGAACACGGATCCCTTGCCGGCGGAGCTCACCACATCGATTGTCCCACCCATCATCTGACAGAAGTGTCGGGAGAGGGCCAGACCAAGGCCGGTGCCGCCATACTTGCGCGTCGTCGAGTCATCGGCCTGGGAAAATGGCTGAAACAGCCGTGCCAGTTGCTCGGGTGTCATACCGATGCCGGTGTCCGCGACTTCAAAGCGGATGACGTCAGAAGGGTGAAGGATGCGTCGTCCATCATCTTCCCTCTCTTCCTTGAGGATGCGCAGCGTGATCGTGCCGTGATCTGTGAACTTGCATGCGTTGCCGAGTAGGTTGACCAGGATTTGGCGCACACGCACAGGATCGGCAAAGAGCGACGCTGGCTGGCCATCGTAGCTAATCTCAAAGTGGTTGCCATTTTGGGTTACCAGGGGGGCCACCGTAAGCTCGACATCGCTCAGCATCGGGGCGATGTCGAACTGCTCATAGCGCAGATCCATCTTGCCGGCCTCGATCTTCGAGATGTCGAGGATGTCGCTGATCAGACCGAGCAGATGTGTACCGGCACGGTGGATCCGCCGCAGATCGCTCTCCAGACTTTCGGGATCGATCTCGGTGACATCATCAATCAGCAGTTCGCTGTAGCCGATGATCGCATTCAGCGGGGTGCGCAGCTCGTGGCTCATGTTGGCTAAGAAGGTACTCTTTGATCGACTGGCCGCCTCCGCAGCGTCACGGGCGCGCTGGAGCTCCTCCTCTGCCTGCTTCCGCCGCGTGGCGTCGCGCAGGATCACCACGTAGAGCCGACGGCGATCAAGGGTAAGCTGGCCCGAGCTGAGATCCATCGGGAAGACGCTTTCATCCTTGCGGCGGCCCGTGATCTCGTTGCCGATGCTGATCAGCTTATACTGGCGGTGGAGCGGGTCGGGGATGAGGCAGGCAATCGGCTGGCCGACGATTTCGCTGGCAGTGTAGCCGAACATACGCTCGGCGGCCGGGTTGAAGGTGGTGATCGAGTCGTGCTCGTCGATGATCATGATGCCATCGACGGCGTGTTCTACGATGGCCTGACGGTATAGCCCGCTGAGCATCCACTCGGCGGATAGATCGGCCAAGCTGTGGGCGACCACACCGAGTTCGCTATTGCTGGCGGGGGTCGGCGGTACATGATGCTCACCCGACGCGATCCGCCCAACCATCACGGCCAGATCGTTTACCTCTCCAGTCACCGAGAACCCAAGGCCCGTGAGCGTCAGCGCAACCACCAGTGCCAGCCCCAGAGCCAGGGCTGCCGCGAGAGGATGGCCCTGCCAAAGCAGCAGACCGGCGAGAACCACGAGCAGCGTGACGATCACGAGACCGGCGATGGTGAACCGGCGCGGGTAACTCCAGTGATTGAACAGCGCCACAAGAGGCGCAAGTAGGCGTCGCAGCGGCACAGTGTCCTCTTTCCTGGCCTTGTGGTTGCTGCGAATAGTATAGCATTAGCGTCCGTTTGCGTAGCAACAGACCCTATGGTAGACTTGCCGCCGGGACGCAGGCAGGGCCGCGTCGGTGCGTCACGACACGCACCGCCGTGTTTCTGCGGCTCGTGTTGTGATCTTTGTCTCCGTAGCTCAGTGGATAGAGCAACCGCCTCCTAAGCGGTAGGTCGTGCGTTCGATCCGCACCGGAGACGCCAGATAACCTTGGCCCTTGTGGAGCTACCGTACACCCTCTAGCTGATCCTCAAGGTCGGCGTGCAGTTCGCGCAGCCGGTCGAGGGTCGGCTCGTCGGCCTGCCAGAGCCCACGGCTGCTCGCCTCCAGTAGGCGACTGACCGCGTTGCGGGCCGCCTCGGGGTTGGCTGCCTCCAGGCGCTTGCGCATCGTGTCGTCGAGGACGAAGGTGGCTGCGGCCTGGTCGTAGACCCAGTTATCCACCGCCTCGGTGGTGGCGCTCCAGCCGAGCATGTAGGTGAAGCGGTTGGCGATCTCGGCGGCACCGTTGTGGCCGTGCTTGAGCATGCCCTCGTACCATTTGGGGTTGAGCAGCTTGGTGCGGTACTCCACGCGCAGCACCTGGTCGAGGCTCTGCACCTTGGTTTCAGCGGTGAAGCTCTCAACGTAGCTAAGGGCCACGCTGTGGCCGGTGGCCCGCTCAGCAGCGGCCTTCAGCGCGCCCGAGTAGCCGTAGTAGTGCTGCATGTCGGTCAGGCCGTACTCAACACTGTCGATCTCCTGGGCCACTCGGCCAACGGTGCCGAGGAGCGAGCGCAGCACCTCGGGTTGGGCCGCGCCGTCTTTCTTACCGCCGAAAGCGTAGGCGTTGCGCTTGATAAAGAGATCCTCAAGCTCCTGGCGATCCTCCCACGCCCCGCCCTCGATGGCCTCATCCACGTCGGTGCCGTAGGTGCCCGATGCCTGGGTGAAGATGCGCGCCGTGGCCGCCTCCCAGTCTCTGCCCTCGGCGACCATGGCGTTGACGTGCTTGCGGATGAAGTTCTGATCCTCGGGTTCTTCGGCGGCGGCGGCCTCACGCACCAGCCGGTCAAGCTGGTCCATCGTACCGGCGAAGGTGTCGCGGAAAATGCCCGAGACGGTCATGAGTACGTCGATGCGTGGGCGATCCAGTTCGGCGAGCGGGATGAGCTGGTAGCGCCCGATCTTGCCCTGGCCGTCCTTGATCGGGCGTGCGCCAACCAGGCCGAGGATCGTACCAATCGCCTCGCCCTTGGTCTTGATCGCGTCGAGCCCCCAGAGTACCTGGGCGATTGTCTCGGGGTACGCGCCGCTGTGTTCGCTTCGGTGCGCGGCGATCAGAGCCTCGCCAATCCGCACGCCACGGGTATACGCGCTGTCGCTCGGCACGCGGAACGGGTCGAGCGAGTGGATGTTACGACCCGTGGGCAGCACCGCCATCCCGTCGCGGATGAGGTCGCCGCCGGGGGCCGCCGGGATGTAGCCACCGGCGAGGCCGCGTAGCAGGTAGTCGATCTCCTGAGTGTTGTCGCGCAGGGCGGCGAGCATGGCCTTGCCGTGAGCGGCCAGGGATTGCAGATTGGCGATGTCAGATTGCAGATTGTGCTGCGCTGCGAACTTCTCAATGGGCGCAGCCTGAAAGACGACGCGCTGCACAAAGTCGGCGCAGGACTCCTCGATCTGATCGCGCATAACCAGGGCCGCCGCGTTGCCGGATCGAGCGAGGGAGAGCAGATCCCCATAGCCCGCTACCTGCGGACAATCTGCAATCCGCAATCTGCAATCCGCAATCAAGATGTCGCCCAGCCCTGGGTTGCCGTCGCGGGGGATCTTCAGCGCCTCGGCCACCAGAGTGAGCTGCTGCTCGACCGGCGGGGCCGACCCGAGAATATGCAGGCTGTCGGTGATCATCGTCTGTGCAATCTCGCGCAGGTAGGCGTAGGCCCGCGAGGCGAAGTCGGCGAATGGCTCGCCCGGCGTGCGCGCCAGGTCAGCGTCTAGGTTAAGCAGCGCAATTTTCTGGAGAATGGCATCCTCCAGATCTCCTGCTCCTTCGCGAAACTCCTCCAGCAGATCCTTCAGACCCTGAAGCTCCTTATACAGCCCAGCGCGCCCGTAGGGCGGGATGGCGTGGCCGATAATCGTGGCGTAGCCACGGCGTTTAGCGATATTGGCTTCAGCCGGGTTGTTGATCGGGTAGACGTAGAAGTGCGGCGTGTCGCCGAGCAGCACATCGGGCCAGCAGTCGGCAGTGACGCCTATCTGCACGCCGGGCATCCACTCCGCAGTGCCGTGCATCCCCAGGTGAATGATCGCGTCGGCATTGAAGATCTGGCTAATCCACTTATAAAAAAGGGCGTACTGGTGATGCGGCGTGTTCTGCTTGTCGAACAGCAGTCGCATCGGATCGCCGGGCATCCCGATCATCGGCTGAACGCCCACATAGACATTGCCGATCTGCATGCCGCCGAGGCGCACCGCGTTGTGACCGGCAGGGGCAATATCGCCGGGGAAAGCCCCCCAGCGATCATTGATCCGCTCCTGCTGGCGCGAGGTGAACTGGTGGTAGAAGCTCTCGCGACCGGCAGTGATCGCCTCAGGCTCATCGGCGCGGATCGAACCCTTGATGCAGTCAGCCATGGTCGCTGGCTCACGCGGGTACTCACCAACATCGTAGCCCTCGGCCTTCAGGCGGTCGAGCAGGGCGATCAGGCTGGCCGGCACATCAAACAGGGCTGCGGTCGCGGTATTGCCCTGGCCAGGCGGATAGTTATAGACGACGACGGCGATCTTCTTCTGGCTGTTGGGGGTATGGCGGAGCTTCACAAAGCCGCCGGTAATCGTGGCGAGGCGCTGGAGCCGGTCGGGGACGGTGGCGATCTCGCTGCCGTGCATACCGCCAAGGACCACCGGGGCGATGGCCCCGTCCATCTCGGGCAGCGCGTAGAGCATGGTCGCCTGGAGCGGGCCGACGCCGCGTTCGCGCCAGTCATCCTCTTCTTGCACAAAGAGGGGGGCCGCAACGATATAGGGCGTATCGAGGGTACTCAGCAACTCGCGGGCGATAGAGGCCGTGAGCCCGGCCTTGGTGCTGCCGGCTGGCCCACCCACCAGGGGAAAGCCCATCGTGTTGATCAGCACATCGACCTTCATGCGCGTGAGCCACTCGCGCACCACCACATGGCTCTCGATACCCATCACGAAGATCGGGATCACCCGCAGGCCGACAGCTTCCAGGGCGCGCACCACATCATTGTGGTACTGCGTACCGGTGAGGATGTGTGCGCGGAACGAGAGTACCGCCACCGTGCCGAGGGGGGAGCGTCGGTGGGGGCGCGCCCCTTTCGCCCGCTCCTTCTCCCATTTGACAAACTCGTCCGGCTTCGCAAAGAACTTGGGCGCGTCCGGGTGAGCGAAACCCATGTTCGGCATCTCAACCGGCGCGGCCACCTGCACCTTCGCCATGCCGCAGTATTCGCGCAGGATCAGCTTGAACATGTTCGCCGCGTTGGCCACGCTACGGTTGTTCCAGTACGTGCTGACATTTGTCCAGTTGCGGAAGTCGTTCAGGCGCTTGCCGGGCAGGAAGTTCAGCAGTTTGCTGGTGATCTTCTGCAACTTCACATAACCATAGAGCGCATCTTCCTCACGGCCACCCACCAGCAGACGAGCCACGTTCTGCACCGGCTTAGGCATGCCACCGCCCTTGAAGCCATAATTCCCGACCTTCGTCAGGCGCATCACCTCGGGCAAGCCCTCGAAGGAGAAGACCACCGGCGGGTCGTGGCGCTCAACCACCGGTAGCAGCCACTCAGACGTCTCGGTAAGCGTGATCAGGGAGGTGATCAGACAGGCGCTGCGAGCGATAATCGCCTCAATCTCAGCGGGATGACGCTCGACATCGCGATCCGCGAAGATGTGCAGACGAAACCCAGGAATCTCCTTGCGAACCTCGGCCTCAGCCTGGGTAAAGAAGCCCTGGCTATAGCGTTGCATACCAAGGAGGAGTACAAACTCGGTGATCTGAGCCATTGCACCCTCGCTATCTATCATTCATTCTGCGGGAGAGGCTTCCCCTACCGATACACGCGATTCTTACCACTGCGCTTGGCGACGTAGAGGTGACGGTCGGCGGTGGCAATCATCTGCTCGGGGCTACTATCCTGCAACTCTGCAACACCAAGGCTGATCGTCACCCGGAGCTGCGGGATCAGTGATGCCCACGGGTAGCTCTCGATGAGGGTACGGATCTGCTCCGCAACATCAGCGGCGTCGTCGAGGTCGGTATTGGGCAGCAGCAGCAGGAACTCCTCGCCGCCATAGCGGGCAACGACATCGTACTCACGGGAAGCCTGGCGCATCAGGCTGGCCACAGCGCGGAGTACATCGTTGCCGAGCATGTGCGTATACTGATCGTTAATCAGCTTGAAGTTATCAATATCGGCCATGATCGCACAGAGCGGCTGCCCGGTCTGCACCGCCTCGGTGGAAAGATCGATGAGGCTAGAATCAACATACCGTCGATTGGCAAGCCCGGTGAGGCTATCCTCATTGGCCTCACGTTGGAGGCGCGTCGTGCGGATCTGTAGCTCACGGATCAGGTCGTTCTGACGCTGCTGATCGATCATCTCGCCAATCTCAGCACGTGGCACATAGAGCAGGAGGTGGTCGGTAAAATCGCCCAGGTTCGCACTCGCAATCAGGACAGCGGTGGCCCCACGCGAGTGAGCCAGTTCAACAGCGGCCTCATTTTCGACAACCGCGATCAGAGGCGTAGGCGTCTCGATTGATCGCCAGAGGTTCCACACGCCCGGGTCGCCAACATTCGCAATAACCAGCACCGGTTTCGGGTGGCGGGCCAGCAGCCCTTGTGCCGCGACCATGTTGGCCGCAATCATCGGGCGGTAGCCCTGGAGCCGCACCGTCGTCGCAATCGTGGCCCGCAGCATATCGTTCGGTTCAATCAGCAGCGCCTCAGGCCGACGTCGGCCCCGCCGCTCGTTGCCAGACGAGCGTGGATTCCCCAGGCGGTGATCCATCATGTAGCTGCTGCCAGAGATCTGCTTCGCGGCTTGCCTAAGTTCAACCGCTACTTGGTTCATATGTTCGACGCTCGTGAAGTTGCGGGTGCTCGTACTCACCACCGCAATCGAGAGACTAAGCAGACTGAACTGGCGGACGATCCCGTGGCGATCCATCCCGCGCAGGTAGCCACGCTCAAGATCGATCTCGTCATAGAGACTGCGCACCTCTTGGTCGAAGATAGCGATCAAACGTGTACACAACTCTTCAGGTGTATCGTCGAAGTGAATAATCGCAAAATCATCGCCGCCGATATGACTAACAAAATCCTCGCGGGCGGTCGCCTGACCAATCACGCTCGCCAGCTTGTGAATCGCACGGTCGCCGCGAGCATACCCGTAGGCGTCATTAAACGCCTTAAAGTTGTCGAGGTCGATCCAAAGCAGCGAAAATTCGTGGCCCTGGCCTAGGTGCCGCTCAAGCTCGGTTTGAAGCAGCATATTGCCGGGCAGACCGGTGAGCGGACTGCGCACTGGGAGTTGTGCCGCACGCCGAATGTGGCTACGGATGCGGGCGAGCAGCACATCAATGTCGTAGGGCTTAACAATATAATCGTCTGCGCCGCTGTCAAACCCCGTCACCACATCGGACGATGTGCCGCGTGCGGTGAGAATGATCATCGGCAAATGGGAGGTGCGCGTATCGTTACGTAGCTGCCGGATCGCCTCGAAGCCATCCATAAGCGGCATCATCAGATCGACAAGGAACAGATCCGGCGGCTGTTCCTGGGCCATTCGTACCAACTCATCGCCGTTGGTGGCAATTGATACGTCGTAACTAGCTTCTTGAAGCATTTCGCGGAGCAACAGGCAGAGCGCCGGGTCATCATCGGCAACAAGAATCCGTGCTTGGGGCATTACCGGCAGCCCTGTCTGATTAGCTAAGTCATTTAACATCGGCAGGGTGCTCATGGCTTCTTATAGGCAGATCCGAGCATACGGCTACCAGCATACCATAGTATCGTGTATCTCGCGTATTTCACGTGTGACCCCACAGGGCATGAGCAAAGTCAGCTCCGGCCCCCTCACCCCCTGCCCCTCTCCCTCACGGGG
>CAIRFY010000081.1 GCA_903877945.1 uncultured Oscillochloris sp.
CATCGCCTCCTCGCCTCCTCGCCTCCTCGCCTCCCCGCCAAACTATAAAGCTGTTCTGAACCATGTCTAAGGCGAATTTTTAGGGCGTCCAAGCTCAACGGAGCGCTCACCACGGTGGTGGGCGCTCCGTTGAGATCCGCAGCCGGCGGTATCATAGCTGCTAGCGTTACCGAGTCTTGATCGCAATACCGACACAGGAGAAGTAATGGCCTGCTTTCTGATCAGCACCATGCCGGGCTTCAGCCACATCCAGCAGATCGGCGTCATTGCCCGTGCGCTGGTGGCCCGTGGGCATACGGTCTGGTGGCACACCAGCGCCACCTTTCAGTCCGCCGTCGAGGCGTGCGGAGCCCACTTCACCCCGGCCAGCCCCGCTGCCATCTCACGCCTCTACGCCGATCCCGGCGCTGCGCGCACCGCGCAGGAAACGCTGGCCGGTCGGCGACCGCGCCTTGCCAGCCTCCGGGCCGATCTCCAGGATCTCTTCATTGCGCCGCTTCTCGCCCAACACGACGACTACCAGGCCCTCCTGCCGACGATCCGCCCCGACGCCCTGATCGCCGACCTCATGACCCTCGGTCCGGCGCTCTTTGCCGAAACCACGGGCATCCCCTGGGCGATGGTCGGGATGAGCACGTTGAGCGTGGCCAGCCCCGATGTCGGGCCGTTCACCTTTGGGCTTCCCCCCGCCCGCACCCCTCTCACCCGCCTGGCCTACGGGTTGATGCACCGGTTCTTCGCCCAGGTTCTGATGCGCCCCGTGAACCGCTACACCAATACCGTGCGAGCGACCCTGGCTCTGCCGCCCCTCCCGCACGGGCAGATGTTCTTCGATCTCCAGCTTTCGCCCTACCTGTACCTCCAGGGAACCACACCGAGTTTCGAGTATCCCCGCCGCCAGCTACCGCCCCAAATCCATTTTGTCGGCCCGCTGATTGGCGGGCCGACCAGGCCGTTTGCGCCGCCCGTCTGGTGGCCCGAACTCGCGACCGCCCGCACCGTCGTCCATGTCTCCCAGGGAACCGTAGCGACCGCGCCCGAGGCGCTGCTCCTCCCCACGCTGCACGCGCTCGCTGACGAGCCACTCCTGGTGGTGGCAGTAACTGGGGGGGCACCCGTCGCCCGGCTGGGCGACCAACTCCCGGCGAATGCACGGGTGGCACCATTCCTCCCCTATGACGCCCTGCTCCCGCACACGACGGTGATGGTCACCAACGGGGGCTACGGCGGTGTTCAACTCGCCCTCGCCCACGGTGTTCCGCTGGTCGCGGCGGGCAAGAGCGAGGACAAGGCGGAAGTCTGTGCGCGAATCGGCTGGAGCGGGGTCGGGATCAATCTGGACACCCATCGACCGACGCCCGCGCAGATCCGTGGCGCCGTGCGGCAGGTGCTGGCAGACGGTCGCTATCGGCGGCGGGCCCAGGCGCTCCAGCAAGAGTTTACGGGCTACGACGCGGGACCGGCGGCCGCCGCCCTGCTCGATCAACTGGCCGTTACCGGGCGACCCGTGCTGCGCGCCACGACGCCGCACATCCCCGCCGCCCTTCCACTGGGAGCCGGGCGTGAAGGGGTGGGCGATGATTGATAACGCTGAGGGGGAGGCGATGCGGCTCGCCTGCTGGCGTCTTTTTACCGGTTCCCATATACTCGCCCTTAGGCATGTTTCAAAATGGGTACATTCAGCTTTACAGTCTTGCGATGAGGCGATGAGGCGATGAGGCGATACGGAACGCCTCACCGCGTCATCGTTTCATCGCTGAATTGTCACGCTGGTTTGAACCATGCCTTAGGCATGTTTCAAAATGGGTACATTCAGCTTGACAGTTCAGCGATGAGGCGATGAGGCGATGAGGCGATACGGAACGCCTCACCGCGTCATC
>CAIRFY010000082.1 GCA_903877945.1 uncultured Oscillochloris sp.
ACCGCCTGGAAGGCGGCGCTACGTTCACGCCACACTGTAAAGCTGTTCTGAACCATGTCCCCGCTTGCGGATCACGGCGTCCGATCAATGAAGACCGCCGGAAACGCAATCGAAATGAAGACATTGGTCGCATCGCGCGAGACGACCGGATCCGCCCCGTTGCGGACAATTGCCGAGCGATAGGCACTCGACGGCACATTCACCACCATTGTGGAGCCGTTGGACGACCAAAGCACATCGGTGACACTCCCTGGCCGCACAAAGCGATACGCTTCGATATTCGATCCGTAGTCGCTTACGCTCGTGACGGTAACGTAGTTACCAACTAACGCAATCATGCGCTGGTATGCGACGAAGGCCGAACGCGGGAGTTGGTTCGCATCGAGCAACCCGCCGCTCCGCCAGCCTGGACCGTCGAGTGTGTACCACGACACTTGCTTAATATCTGCGGCAGCGGCCCGACACATCATACGCACTAGGTAATCTGCCTGTGCCTCAAAGAATTCGACCGGGGGGGCGGTGCAGAATGGAGAGTACGGCGAACAGAGCAGTCCGGTTTCATTGAGCCACAGCGGCTTATTCACCCCGTAGCGAGTCATCACCGCCCGCAGATAATTCGCCTTGCCGAGCGTCCAGCCTCCTAATGCACTCCACTTACCCCCAGGGGCCAGATCATGGTCGTAGTTTGGCTGCGAGTAGAAGGGGTAGGAGTGATAGGCCACGATGTCAAACGAGTCAGCAGCACCGGAGCGCAGGATCCCCTCAAGAAACTGTTCCGGGTGACCATAGACCGGGTTGATCGTCTTCGGCGTATCCAGCAGCAGTCCGCCGATCACGATCTGTGCGTATGGGTTCACCGCACGGATAGAGGGAACCACCGCACGCAGCATCCGCCCGTAGCGTTCACCGCCATAGTACGGGTCAGCGACATCGCCCCAACAGCCGAAGGGAGAGTTAGAGGCCACAAGGGATGGATCAACGTCGGGCTCGTTACCGAGCTCCCAGAAGCTCACCTGGCCCTGGTAGTGCTGGGCCAGGGCAGCCAGAAAACGTGCGAAATCGGGGAGATACTCATCGCGGACGGCGGCGCAGGCCGAGGTGGTCACAGAGGCCCACAGCGGCGTACCACGAACAATCACCACAGGCATAATCCCGGCTGCCTTCGCGTTCGCCACGGCGAGATCAAGCTGGCTCAGGGCGGCCCATTGATAACCAGCTCCGCGCACCGGCTCCACCGCGCCCCAAAAGGCACCGTTGATCCGCAGCCATTCTGCGCCAAGGTTCTGCGCCTGGGCTGAAACCCGAGCATCATTAATCCTAAATGACGATGTCTCAACCCCAAAGATCGTAGGAGGGTAGGAGATCGAGACTATCGGCAGGTATACCTTGATAGGCAGCGTCTGAGCGCCAATTGATAGCTGGGACACATAGACGCCTAAGAGCAGCAACGTCAGTGACGCAACGAGTCGCTTCAAGCGAGACATAGGGCGAAATCCTCTCTATTGGCAGTTATGCCGAGACTCAATTTGATGTGCGCCTGCACCCAATGTTACTCGGAACACCCCATTCACAAGGGTGATGGCTGTAGTATTACGGGCCTGTCCATGAGCCCACCCTTGAACACCATCGAGCCAGATCTCAGCGCCGCTGCCAGGGTCGGGTAGCGCCGCCACACCGGTCATCGTGGCAGGGCCCGTGATGTCCAAACGCACCTGGCCACACGTGGATGCCAACCACGTAATATCCAGCATACCACGCTGGTTTGCCATCGGCATGCGCCCAGATGCACCCGGACGGGTGGTGAGCGGAACGGACACCTCCCAGTGGTCGAGGTCAATCTGGCGGGCACCAAGCAGGTAGGTGCTGAGGAACCATGTCGGCGAACTGCCCCATGCGTGCGACAGGCTCGCCGTATAGGACTGATCCGCGCTAAAATTCTCCCACCATGTCGTTGCGCCACGATCAATCATCGACCCAAAGAAGCGGTCGATCACCGCAAGCCCATCATCAATGCGGCCCACGCGACCAAGGCCCGTGAGTACCAGGTACATACCGAGGATCTGCACACGTGGCTGATCGGGGGTGCCAAGCAGTGTGATCAGTGTATCGGCAACCCGCTGATCCTCGCCGTCGGGAACAAGGCCGAATGCAAGCGCCGCCGCCTGGGCTTGGGGCGACGCATCGGTGCGCTGGCCGTTGAAAATCCCGCTGCTATAGCGCGCCTCACTCGGGATGTAGAGCGCCTGATTGGCCTGGGTGCGTAACGTCGTCGCCCGCGCCGACCATGCCGTAGCCTGACTCGTGCGCCCCAGATGTGTGGCGATTTCCGCACTGTCACGCAGCGTCCGATAGTAGAATGCGTTCGCCGCCGTCGTCTGTCCCCGCCGATCCCAGTAGCTGTTCGAATCGACATAGATGCTGGCAGGCGTCGCCAAGCTCATATCAATCAGCCCGCTCTGTGGACTTTCCAGGCTGGCGAGATAGCGCATAAACACCTGTATATGCGGATAGATCGTCTCGACAAACGGCCAGTCGCCGCTCCGTTGTCCATAATCGTAGGCGCTCTGCACCCAGTACATCCCGTAGTCGATCAGATAAATGCCCTGACCATTGGGGGCCAACGCCGTTGGCTGGCCGTTAATGACCGCATCGCTCATCTGCATCAGCCCTCGGCGCAGCAGATCCGTGTCGCCAAAAACGACCTGATTGGCGTGGTCGGCAATGTGGGCGTCGCCCCACCACTGCCCGCGCTCGCGCCAAGGATCGGCGTAGCCGTCCGTCATATTCGGGCGTAGCGTAGCGACGCCCACCTGCCAGATTTTATCAAGGCGCGGGTCGCCGCTGCTGAGGCTACCGATCTGCTCCAGCGGGTAGCGCTCCTCAGAAACCCGCAGATTGCGCAAGGTCGTCGCCGACGAGGCCCAGACCGCGATCAGGACGTAGCGGCCGGCGCGTGCATCGATGGTTGTCAGTGTATGCGGGTCGTCCGCGAGTACCCACGAGTCACTCTGGTTCCACTCGGGGTGGAGCGATCCGGGGTAAGGCAGCGGGCGAGCGTTATGCCAGAGACGCTCATCCCACCCACTATCAACCAGCGTTCCCGCCGGGCCAGCCACATCGGCCTCCAGCCGCCCGTGAATAACGCGCCCGAGATCGAGGATGGCGTAGGCCGGGCCAGGCCCGAAGGTCAGATCGAACGAGGAGCCGGATGCCCGTGTCACTGCGGTTGAGTCAGACACAAGGTTGGGGATCAGCAGGCGCCGCCCCGCGTGATTGCCGATGCCCAGGCTCGGCGGTGCAGAGGTGATCGAGGGGCTGTCGATGCGAAAGACCCAAGACTCGCCTGCGGTAAGTCCAGACACCGCCAGCCGATGCGGGCCCGCGCCCAGCGGAACCACGGCCTGATACAGGTCGGGGTGAATTGCGGGCAATTGCACCCACGCGAGCCGTGCGCTATCAAGGGTCGCCGTGCTGGTAAGTGTCGGCTGGCCAGGAGCCGCAAGGGCCAGGATCACGAGATTCGTATCGGCGGAGAGGGTAAAAGGATAGGCTGCCGTCCCATCTGAAGCGGCGACCAGTTCGCCAACCCAGGCGTTGGGAGCCAGCCGCCCGACATCGTAGAGCTGCGGTGTGATCGGCACATCCGCCAACTGCGCGATCGAACGGGGCTGATAGAGTGCGGTGGAATCCGTGGGCGAACGGATGACGGCGCTCGGCCAACTCGCCGCATCAAAGCCCGGCTGGTTCCAACTCGCTGGCAGATGCCGCAGATCAAGCAGTTCGGTCGGGCCAAAGATCCCCCAGGTGTGTACCGGGGCCGGGTGCATGTTCCAGGCATTGCTGCCCAACGCCCGGCAGATTTTCGCATCAAGCACGATTGCGCGCTGACCCGTGCTGGTATTCCCGATAACCCTTCCCTGCACCTGCGGCGTGATCGACTCAGAGCGACGGAGACTCGGTGCCCATTGAACCAGCACCGCCAGCGTATGCGATCCGACGGCCATGCTGCCCAGGGGCAGGTGATC
Source organism: uncultured Oscillochloris sp. (assembly GCA_903877945.1). Taxonomy (GTDB): domain Bacteria; phylum Chloroflexota; class Chloroflexia; order Chloroflexales; family Chloroflexaceae; genus Oscillochloris. Next base: position 4,026 of record CAIRFY010000082.1, read on the forward strand.
ATATTCACGACGCACCTGCGAAAAACGGGCTGGGCCACGACCGATGGAGACCCCGTTCAGCCATGCTTCGTAGCGCGTATCGGCGAAGATCTGGAACACAGCATCAGAAAACACAACATCCGCGCTTATTGTGCAGCGGAAGAGTGTCACCTCATGCCCTTGTGGGGATGCGCTATGCGACCAGAGCGCGGGCGTACGGGAAAAATTGTCGGCCATCTGTACCAACGGGAGCATGACGCGCACCTGTTGGTTCTGTGTCGCCAGCGATGGCTCTTTTGATGCGGACAAAAGCAGTGGGGAAGATGCGAAGCAAACCGCGAGCAGCAGCACAGTCCGGATCACCAAACGTATACGAATAGGGCAGCGCATAGAAAGAATATCTCGTAGATAACAACCGATGAGACGCGCTCACACAGCGAGGATTGACCGACACCACATCATAACCGAAATCTGACAGTAGGGGTGACGCATCACCCAGGGCTGGTGTACCGGCCCTGGGCTGTCTCAAAGGCGTGAGCAAAGTCGCGTGATCGCCGGACAGCCCTCACCCCCCAGCCCCCTCTCCCTGAGCGGGAGAGGGGGAGTCGGAGGCGTCCTGCTGCGGAATCTCCCCTCTCCCCGTGAGGGAGAGGGGCTAGGGGTGAGGGCCGGAGGGTGACTCTGTACCGGCCCTATGCTGTCTCAAAGGCCGTAGTATATGATGAGTGCATCTATGCTACAATGTGGCGGTTTCGGCCAGAAGCACCTTGGTGTAATAGAAACTTATGAACGATGTGACCACGGAACCCACCGAGAGTGGCGATGACTTTGGCCTGAGCGCCGTGCGTGAGCTGCTCCGCCTGATGAATCAGACCGACATTACCGAGATTTTGATCGAGCGTGGCGATACGAAGCTCCACGTGAAGCGCGCTATGGCCGTGCCGATGACGACGGGGGCCGCAGGCCAGATGGCGCAGCCCCTCGCTCCCACCATCGCCTTGCCATCGACGCCCGTGCAGCCGCTCTTCTCCCCTCAGCCGATCCCCGAGGGTACTCATGTGGCGATGCCCGCCGGTCACACCATCGCTGCGCCGATGGTCGGCACCTTCTACGGTGCAACATCTCCCAAAGATCCGCCCTTCGTCCAAGAAGGCGATGAGATCCACATCGGCGACGCGGTTGGCATCATCGAGGCAATGAAGATGATGAACGAGATTGAGAGCGAGGTCTCTGGCCGGGTCGCCCGCATCCTCGTGAAGAATGGCCAACCTGTGGAGTACGGCCAGCCTCTAATGGTGGTTGAACCTCTGTGAATGCAAAATGCAAAAACAAGTTTTTGCATTTTGCATCTTGCATTTTACACTTTACATTTTGCATTTTGCATTTTGCATTTTGAATTGTTATGCAAGCACTCGGCGTCGCCCAGCTCAATGGCTACCTGCGCGAACTCCTTGAGTCCAATGAGATTGTGCGCAACATCTGGATAGCGGGAGAGATCTCGGAGTTTCGGCGCTACACATCGGGACACTGCTACTTCACATTGAAGGAAGATGGCGCGACCATCCGTGGGGTGATGTGGCGCTCGTATGCTGATCGCCAAACTTCGCTCCCGCAGATCGGCGATGCCGTCTTTGCCCACGGCAAGATCTCGATCTACGAAGCCCGTGGCGAACTTCAGTTGGTGGTGGACTCCATCGTCCCGGCGGGCGTCGGGCTGCTGAATGCCCGCTTTGAGGAACTGAAGATCCGCCTCGCTGCCGAGGGTCTGTTTCACCCCGAGCGCAAACGCCCGCTGCCGACACTGCCCCGCCGGATCGGGATTGTCACGTCGCCCCAGGCCGCTGCCCTCCAGGATATGCTCAACGTCCTGCGGCGCCGCTGCCCCCTGGTTGAGGTGCTGATCTCGCCCTGCGTCGTCCAGGGTGATCGCGCCCCCGACAGCATCGTCGAGGCGCTCTACGCGATCTATTCGAGCGACGTTGACATGATCATCCTCGCCCGTGGCGGCGGATCGATTGAGGATCTCTGGTGCTTTAACGACGAGGCTGTGGCTCGCGCCGTCTTTGCCAGCCCGGTGCCGCTGATCACGGGCGTCGGCCACGAGACGGATACGACCATCGTGGATCTTGTGGCCGACCTGCGGGCACCCACGCCCTCAGTCGCCGCCGAATTGGCCGTCCCCGATCTAGCCGATCTGGCTGCCCAGGTGGCCGATGCCCGCGCCCGCCTGCGCCTCGCCGTCGGTGCGGATCTGGCCGCCCGCCGCGCTATCATCCAGATGGCCGCCCGCCGTATCGAGTTCGCCGCACCCCTGCGCCGTATCGGCCAGGATCGCCAGCGGATCGACGACCTTGCCCGCCGCCTCAGCGCCCGGATAGGCCGCGCCACCGATCTGCGCCACGCCCGGCTGCGCGGCATCTCCGCCCAGCTCGCCGCCCTCAGCCCGTATGCCACCCTCGCCCGAGGCTACGCTGTGGTGCGTCACATCGCCAGCGGCCTCGTACTCACCAGCCCCGATCAGGCGGCCCCCGGCGAACGTCTGCGGATTACGCTGCGCCAGGGCGACCTGCTCGCCGACGCCGTTATACCTATACCCGAGGAAAAATGCGGATGAGTTATCATACTCTCGTTGATACCTACGAGACACGCTACGCCCGGCTACAGGAGGTCGTCGCTCAGCTTGAGACGGGCGACCTCCCGCTCGATCAGACTCTCACGCTCTACGAGGAGGGTAGCCGCCTCGCTGCCGAGTGCCAGGCGCTGCTCGATGCCGCCGAGCTACGTGTCCGGCTGCTTCAGACGGGCGATACGACACCCGACCTTGAGGGCTGAGCCCTGCCCCTGTCCTCTACGGAGTAAGGCATGTACCAATCCGAGTCTATCCATAAATACCCACGACTCCTTACTACCGCCATCGAATGTCTCTGTGTCCTCCTGGTTGCGCTCACCTCCGCCCGGATCGGAATCATCTTCCTCCGCGCCGCCTGGGATATTTACGGGCAGAATACGGAGCGGATCGCACAGATCTCGCTGCTCTCCGATATCGTGGCGTGGGTTTCCAGTGGCAGCACCGATCACGTCGGCGCGATCTCGAACCTCTGGCCCATCCTGATCGTACCACTCAGTTGGTCAGCCCTGGCGCTGCTCGCCACCATTGTGCTGCGCAACGCCTTCCCCAGCGTCCGCACCAATACCCAGGGTCTCCTGGTAGAGTTTGCCGGTACGTGGCTACCCATCCCCTGGGAAGGACTCCAGGCAATGCGTGTCACCGCAGATCCGTCCTCCACGCGCTTTGTGGTTCTCGCCCAGACAGGCGAGGAGGTACTGACCGGCTGGCACCGCATCTACAGCGTGTTTTATAGCCTAAGCGGGAAACCTGGTTTTTACATCACCTCGAATATCAGCGAGTTTGACACGCTCGTCCAGACGATACTCAGCGAGAGCGAGCGCACCGCTCGCGCCAGCGAGACGGCCCGTGCGGTGCGGCTCAAGGAGGATGCGCCGTCGCTGCTTTTTCGTCTCCTGCTCAGCCCCAGTTCACTCTTTCGCCGCAGCGCCACCGCCGATGCGTCGCCCTCGGCCACTGCCGGGGCGCGCCAGGCTTCTAGCCCCGGTGGCCCCGTAACCGCCGCATACCCCACACGAGTCACTGCCCTGCTCAACGGGGCGGCACTGATTCTCGCTGTGTTCGCCGGGATAGACTACCTCTCCGCGTGGTCACGGTTCCTCGCTCTCGAAATTGTCTCCCTGCGCACGATGGCCCCCTTCAGTTGGAATTTCAGCGACCCGCGCTACATCGAACTCACCAATACCTTCCGCACCCGCGCAGTACCCTTGCTCGGTGTCAGTCCCGACCTGCCTGCACCCTGGTGGATTCTGGTATCTGCGCACCTCACACTGATCCTCGCCATCGCCGCCATTTTCTGGCTGCAAAACCTCCTGCCCGCCATCGAGTCGCGGAGCGATGGCATCGCCGTGCGCGACTCGCTGCGCCGCCGCTGGCGGGTGGTGCCGTGGAATCGGGTGCGGGCGATCAAGCTGACCGAGATCTCTGAGCAGAACCAGATCGTGCTGCTCCAGGGGACTGGCCTGCCCGCCGTTATGCGCGTCACCAGCCTGCTCTACGACGGCAGCATCGACGGGGGCGTGCTGATCACCTCGGCGATCAGCAATTTTCAGCCGATGCTCGAACATGTGATCACCCAGATAAGCCCTTTTGAGCAGGCGAGCGGTACGTCCATGCTGCGCCAGGACGCCCGATCACCCCTGCTCTGGATGGCCTTCGGCGGCAGCGCCGCCCGTGATGAGGTGGTGGCGAGCGCCCGGAATGATAGCGGAACCCGCAGTATCAACGCCGCTGGCCTGCTTCCCGCCGGGCGCACGATGGCCTTTGTGTCCTTGCTGCCCGCGCTGCTCCTCACCGTCGGCGGGCTGATGACTGACCGCGTACCATCTTTGGGGCTGATCATCGGTGCCCTGGCCCTCTGGATCTTCGGCATGCTGGAGTGGCCCCTGGTCGGCATGGTATCGGTACTGCTCGACGACAACACCGGTGGCGGCGAAGAGGGCTACCGTGCTTTCTATGTTTACCCGGCCAGCCAGATCCCACGGCTCATGCCACTGACCGCCGCCCTTGTCCTCCAGATTACGAGTACCCCTGTGCTGCCTACCCTGGCATGGCTCGGGGCGATCACGTGGGCCTTCTGGCTCGGCCGCAGCCTCTGGGTGTCGCTCTACGAGTGGCGTGGTAGCCAGACCATCCTCGGCGGTCTGCTCCCAGTTATCTGGCAACTCCTGCTCCTGGCTGGCTATCTGATCGCTACGCGGTGAATGCAAAATGCAAAATGCAAGATGCAAAATGCAAGATGTAATACCGTGGAAGTCATGAGGAGATGGTTATGCCGAGCCTCGCGGTAGTGATCCTGAACTATAACCGGGCGGATCTGCTCGCCGACTGCCTGGAGTCGATCTATGCCGCGCCCACCCGCTGCGCTCTGGCGATCTGGGTGGTTGATAATGCCTCTAGCGACGGTAGCGCGGCCATGGTGCGCGCCCGCTTTCCGCAGGCCCACGTGATCGAGAGTCCCGTGAACGGTGGCTTCTCCTACGGGAATAACCTGGCCCTGCGTGAGCTATTGCAGATTTCAGATTGCAGATTTCAGATTTCTACAGCAAACGTCCCGTCGGCAATCGGCAATCGGCAATCGGCAATCGGCAATCCCCAATCCCCAATCCCCAATTACACCATGCTCCTCAATAACGACACCATCGTCCCAGCGGGTGCCCTGGATGGTCTGGTAGACTACCTGGAGGCGCACCCGGAGGTCGGCGCGGTTGGCCCAAAGCTGATCCTGCCGGATGGCTCGCTTGACCTGGCCTGCCGCCGGAGTTTCCCCACCCCCGAGGTATCGTTCTACCGCATGCTCGGCCTGTCGCGGCTCTTCCCGAAGAGCCCGCGCTTCGCCCGCTATAACATGACCTACCTCGACCCGGATGTGGAGACGGAGGTGGACGCCCTGGTGGGTGCCTGTATGCTGCTGCGTAGCGCGGTGGTGCGCGAGGTGGGCCTGCTCGACGAGCAGTTCTTTATGTATGGCGAGGATCTGGACTGGGCTTACCGCATCAAGCAGTATGGCTGGCGAATAGCCTACTATCCGCGTGTGGTGGTTTACCACTATAAGCGGGCAGCGAGTACGCGCCGGGCCATCCCGTCCATCCGCGCCTTCTACGACGCTATGCGGATTTTCCACCGCAAGCACTACGCCGCGACCACCCCCGCAGCGATAAACACCCTGATCGAGATCGGCATCACGCTGAAGGAGCTACTCGCCCTTGGCCGCAATTACCTCCCCCCAGCGGCCCGCCGAGTTGGCTAGATGCCGCGTGCATCTGCGCCCGCGTACCTGGAACGCACTGCTGCGCACCGGCATGATCCTCTGCGACCTGCTGGCGATCAACGGTGCCTTCATCGGCGTTTATATGCGGAACCTTGCTGCGATGAGCGCGGACGGGCTGCTGCTGCCCTCTGATCCGCAGGTCGCCCTGCGCTTTTTGCTCCTGTTTAACACCGCTGCGATGGCGATTTTCACCCTGAATGGTCTCTACGAGATGCGCCGTGGCGCGTCGCGGGTTGACGAGGCATTTAAGGTTCTCACCGCCGTCTCCCTCACCACCGTAATCGCCCTGATCACCAACACCCTACTGCCCGAATTTGGGGCTGAGGATCTGCCCTGGAACGGCGATGTGCTGGTCTGGGGCTGGATGTTCGCCCTGATTGGCTGCATCACCCTGCGGGTGATGCACCGCTGGGCGGTGTTCTGGCTGCGCCGCCACGGGATCGATACCCGTCGTGTGCTAATCGTCGGCGCACGCGAACCCGGCCTCCTGGTCTGGCAGACCATCCGCCGCCGCCCGGAGCTTGGCTACAAGGTGCAGGGATTCCTCTCGGATAGCGCGGCCATCGGTGAGATCGTCGCAGGGTTGCCCGTGCTTGGCCGCACCGCCCAACTCAGCCGCGTCGTGCGGGCCACTCAGGCCGATGAGGTGATTATCGCCCTCTCTGGCCGATCAAGCCAAAACCTGATCGATATTATCAGCCTAGCTGAGGACGAGTCGGTGGAGATCAAGGTGTACCCCGACACCTTCCAACTGATCACCAATAACGATGTCTCGATTGGCGACCTGAGCGATCTGCCGCTGGTGAGCGTGAAGAACGCCGCCCTCGACAACCCCTGGAACCGCACGCTCAAGCGCTGCCTAGATGTGGTGGTGTCTACCGTGCTGCTATTGGTGGCCGCCCCGCTGATGCTGCTGATCGCCGCCGCGATCCGGCTTGAGTCACGCGGGCCGGTCTTCTTTCTGCAAGAACGGGTGGGCATGGACGTGCAGCCCTTCTGGATGATCAAGTTTCGCACCATGCGCGTGGATGCCGAAACTCTGGGTACGTGGACGACACCGAACGACCCACGCATCACCCGCGTGGGCCGCCTGCTGCGCAGCAGCAGCCTCGACGAGTTGCCCCAGTTGATCAATGTGCTGATCGGCGAGATGAGCCTGGTCGGCCCACGGCCCGAGCAGGCGCACTGGGCTGAGCAGTTTAGCCTGGAGATCCCGCGCTATATGCGCCGCCATAAAGAGAAGGCGGGACTCACCGGCTGGGCCCAGGTGAACGGCCTGCGCGGCGATACGAGCATTGAGGATCGTACCCGCTACGACCTGTACTATATCGAGAATTGGTCGCTGCTCCTGGACATTAAAATCATTCTGCGCACTATCGCGAATCTCCTGACTGGGAAGCAGGAAAACGCCTATTGACGCGAGTCGTCAAAAGATGTATAATGCGCGCCGGTTGAGCCAATCAACCCACTTTATTCTTGCCCCTCGTGACGTTTCGGGGTCACGGGTTTCGCGTCTCGGGAAGGCACCCGACACACGTAACACGCAACACCGAACACGAAGCGGATATCGTCGCCACAGCGGTCGCTGGTGACTTGCTGGCATATGTGGCGGCGTCGGGCGGGCTTGTGTGAGGCAGTATGGACGTTTATTATAATTTACGCGCACCCACGCTGCGCCATCCAGACTGCACCCCTGTGACGTCCCCTAGAGGGCCGAAGCACTTGTAATCCAAGTACTTCGGCGCTACAGTCGGCCCCTGCACGCGGTGCAGGGGCCTTTGTGATCTCCACACCCAGCGTGAGCACACGTCAGCCTCCAACTGTGGCGCAATTGCGCCACGGTCAGGTTTCGTGCGCGCTGCGCATCTGTCGAACGTCGTGGAATACATTTAGGAGGTTGGGGCGGCACTGCCGCCAATTAGTCCCCAGGAGGGCATTGGTACAATTGAAGCAGCAAACCTACGCCGAGTACATCATGGATCGCCACAGCTTCTCCGGCGAGGGCCGCCTGACCGACTTCCTCACCCGCGAGTGCGGCCAGTTGATGCTGGGCGGGCGGGCGAACCTCAACGAGTTGGCCGAGAGCCACGGC
>CAIRFY010000083.1 GCA_903877945.1 uncultured Oscillochloris sp.
GCCCCATCGCCTCCTCGCCTCCTCGCCCCATCGCCCCATCGCCCCATCGCCTCGTCGCCCCATCGCCTCCTCGCCTCCTCGCCTCCTCGCCTCCTCGCCTCCTCGCCTCCTCGCCTCCTCGCCCCATCGCCTCCTCGCCCCATCGCCTCCTCGCCTCCTCGCCTCCTCGCTTCACTGTAAAGCTAGAATTACCGGATCTGAACCTTGTCCTACACTCACTCTACCAGACGCAGAAGCATTTTAAGGTAGAAGGGCAGCATCAACTCCATCTCCCATGCTACCTCCATGTGAGGCAGCACCACACGGTGGTAGGTGAGGGCGTGGTGGAGTGCGGCGAGCGGCTGTGCAAGTTCGAAGGCGCGCTCCAGACGCGCACGCGGCGTATAGGCGACCCAGGGGCTGAGATAGGCGTCGCGCAGGCGCTCGCGTACGTCGTGTATCTTCGGAAAGTGATCCTCAATCTCGATCAGGAAGAGCAGCAGGCTGAAGAAGGGGTGAGAGATCGAGCTATCCGACCAGTCGAGGAATGTGAATCCCTGCGGGCTAACGATAATCTGACCGGCCCAGAAGTCGCCGTGTTCAATGGTGGGCGGCAGGCCATAGCTGTCAAGCTCCGCGCACATGTGGTGGAGACGCGGCGCGAGGGAGGCGAGGGCGCCGCGCTGTTCGGCGCTGAGGCCAGCGGGGCGTCCGGGGAGGGTGGCGGCCACGTCGGCGAGCAATGGCGTGACCTGGGCGGCGAGTTGGCGGAGCGGGCGCTCGGGCAGGCCAGTCGCCCGCAACGCATCCAGTCGGCGCGTACTCGCGATCTGCACCTCGGCGAAACTGCGCAGGGCCGCCTCCCACCGTTCGATCTCGGGCTGCTCGTCCAGGCTGTAGCCGACGATGCCGGATGTCAGCATCCAGCCCCGTGCGTGATCGACGGCCAGGGGTACGGCGACGCGGGCCGGGGCGACGGCGACCAATGCGGTGGTGAGCGCCGGTTCGTGGCCGAACATCGGCGGCACGGCCTTAAAATATACCTCGCCCCGATCCGTGAGTGTGCGCAGGATTGCCGACCGCTGCCAGGAGCGTAACTGTTCAGGCGGGCCATACTGGGTGATGCCGAGGCTGTCCAGTTGGCGGGTTATCCATCGGGTGGCCTTAGCGTGCCAGCCAGGTACATACCAGGGCGCACGGATGGCCGGGGCACCCTCGGCGCGCCAGCCGAACCAGGCACTGATCGCCGCACGCTGACGCGGTAGGGCAAGCGGTAGCCTAGCAATATCCTCGGAACTTACCCAGATCGCCCCTGGCGGCAACGGCCAGGTCGGGTCACGCAGGGTCGCCGCGTAGACCTTCGAGAGCAGCTCAGAGTCACGCTCGTAGTCAACCGCCACGCAACGCAGAGTGTCCACCGTCGCGCCGTAGCGATCAGCCATCGCCCGGCTGACATGATCCACATCCTGCCAGAAGCGGCGCTCAGCGGCGATGAAGCCGGGCAGCCGCCAGCCTCCCTCCCCAGGCAACAGCACCACCCCATCCGTGGTGGGGTGGCTCAGGATAACGTGATATTCATACGTGAGGGCGGTTTGATCGGGCATGACTCGTGGGAATGCACTATGCAGAAGGCGAAGCTGATCGTATTTTACCCCCCTGCCTCTCAATTCTCAACTCTTCTGTACAAGTTCGCCGTGGCCGAGCAGGGCGACCTCAATGGTTACTCATGGTACCATAGCCTGTAACAGGGCTGTTGCAAAGTCACCCTCCGGCCCTCACCCCCTGCCCCTCTCCCTCCCGGGGAGAGGGGAGATTCCGCACCTGGTTGCGTCCGACTCCCCCTCTCCCGATCAGGGAGTGGGGGCTGGGGGGTGAGGGCGGAGCGGCGGCAGATTCCCTATTTGAAAGGTATTGTCATTAGGAGTCATCATGTCGTCCTCACCTCTTACCGGCGTCCCGGCAACACCTCCGCCTGAGCGTGGCCTGGGCTACGCCCTGATGGGCGGCCTGGGCGTCACCCTGGTGACAGTGCTGCTTGGCGCGGCCTACTGGTTCTGGCTCTTCAGCATGCAGCGAGCGGTCAGCCCAGCCGAACTGCTGCCCACTGACACGGAGATCTATGTCGCACTCTCGCCCAGCCTGGGTGATCTGCCCGAGGGTTCTCAGGTAGCCAGTCTCCTGCGCGACCAGCTCGGCGTTGACGACTCGCGGCGGGTACTCGATGGTGCCATCCACCTGCTCGGCGTAGACTACAACACGAGCCTGCTGACCTGGGTTGGCGGTACGCTGGTGGTCGCGGTGCGCGGCATGGAAGCTCAGGGGGCAGGCTCGGCGCAGCGGTTGCTGCGCGAGGGCGAGGTCGTTTTCCTGATTGGGTCGCGGAACGATCCGCAAGCTGAGGCGTTCATCGAGAAACATCTGGCGGTTCGTGCGGTGCGCGGCAACACGATGCGTAGGATATCGGTGGGCCAGGCGACGGTCTATGTGCAGAATGGCGGCGCGCCGAACCCGATCACCGCGTTCACGCTGTTTGAACACTACATCATCTTCTCGAACCGCCCCGAGGCGATCACCGCAATGATCGGGCGGCTAAGCAGCGGCGGGGATAGCCTGGCGGCGGTGCCGGGCTTTGTGCAGTTTAGCGCGGGACTGACCCAGCCTGTGCCGGGCGGACTCTATCGCTCCGGTGGTCTCGTGTCGCAGACAGAACTGGTCGCCCTGCGCGATCTGCTGCTGAACGTGGATCGGTGAAGGCGGATACTGCACATCACCGGAATTAAAAAAAAGTTAATGGTCGTGCGATACAATGGGTACAGATACAGGTGTTGCGTAAGCACGATTCGCGGACACATCACAGCGTACGACAAGGTTTCAGGTGCCAGGTTTCAGCGTGACAGTTTGGCGATGAGGCGAGGATGCGACGAGGCGATGCTATCGCATCCTCGCCTCATCGCGTCTCCGCCACACTGTCACGCTGTTCTGAACCATGTCTACGCAACACATCCAGGGAGCGGATAAGAGCGGTATCGTCCGCTCATATCTCTGCCCCGCTCATAATATCGAAAGGGAACCACCGTGACAATAGATGAGACCCTGCGTGTCGCCGTGGTGACGATGCCCGATCAGATCGACCAGGAATGGATCGCTCGGCTTGGCCAAGACCCACGCATCGGCTGGATGGAGCGGGTGGCCATCCTCTCAACCGGCCTAGAGATGGTGAAGCAGAGTCGTCCCGACGTGGTGATCATTGACCGACCGGCGGTGGAGGCTGAAGAATTTATCCGGCAGATCTTCACGTCGCTCCCGACGACGACCTGTATCGCCCTCACCTCGCTGACCGACATCAACGTGGTGCGCCGACTCATGATGGCGGGCGCACGCGACGTGCTGGTGCGGCCGGTGCATTACACCGATGTACTCCAGAGCATGAGCGATGTGATGAAGATCGAGCAAGACCGACGCAGCCGCCATATGGTCAGTAATGACCACCAGAGCTACGGGCGCGGCAAGTTTGTGGTGGTCATCTCGCCCAAGGGCGGTGCTGGCACGACGGTGGTGTCCACCAATATGGCCGTAGCCCTGCGCCAGATCAGCGCGGGGCGGGTGGCCCTCGCCGACTTTGCGCTCCAGTTCGGCCATGTGGGCACCATCCTGAACCTCTTCTCGCGCCACACCTTGCAGAACCTGCTGGCTAGGAGCAACGAGATTGATGACACGATTCTGGCCAGTGTGATACAGCAGCACGGTTCGGGCGTCCACGTGCTGCTGGCCCCCAGTTCGCCCGAGGTGGCCGGCGAGATTACCCGTGAGCAGATCCGTGCCGTACTCGATGGCCTGCTGTTGCGCTATAGCTATGTGATCGCCGATACCTGGTGCGTCCTCGACGAGGTAACGATGGCTCTGCTTGAGCGGGCTGATGACGTATTGGTGGTAACTACTCCCGAAATCCCAGCCTTGAAAAGTGTCAAGTTCTTCCTGGAATATATGGCCCAACACCAACTCACGTGCGGTCGTGTGAGTATTGTGCTGAACCGCTTCCCAAGCGTCGATAGTATCTCACTGGAAGATGTGCAGCAGCACCTACGCCATCCGATCAGCGCGAACATCCCGAGCGCCGGGCAGTTGGTGACCTACAGCATCAACCGTGGGGTGCCCGTGGTCCTCTCACACCCGCAGAGCTGGGTGAGCCAGAGCCTGCGGACGCTGGCGGCCTATGTGGCTGGTGAGCAGGTGACGCCGATTAGCTTGGAGCCGGAGAAGGGCAGCACCAAGAACAAATCGAAGAGCAACGCGGGCGGTCTGTTCTGGAGCCCGCGCCGTCAGACATCGCCGTAGGGGTAATGTACTGATGTCCAGGTGTGCCCGCCCATGCGGCATTAGGTGAGACGTCCGGTGAGGTGTGGGGACAGCGAATCCTTCCCCACACCTCCTTTTTTTTGTGCAATAGCAAGGTTCCGTATTTGCAAGGAAAAAAGGAATGGTTTATTATTTGTTAATAATGAGCTATACTCCCAGAGGATATTGGCGAAAATGGATTGGTTACACCCGCGTACTACAATCGGAGGGACATCCTGCTACCCTAATGTACGAGTCAGCACGGCAAGGGAGTACGTCTATGAAGCTTGAAGGAACGTTTGAGACAATCCCGCTGCGCGAACTGATCGACATGACCACCTATAGCTCCGTCACCGGCGTCCTCAATATTTATGCCGGGCAAGCGGTTGGCCATCTCTATCTCCGCGACGGCAATCTTTACCACTGTGACTTTTGTGGCGCGGTGGGCGTGGATGCGCTGGCGGGAATGCTGGAACTCACCGAGGCCGGATTTAGCTTTGTTGGTGATGTGGTCAGTGAACAAGAGTCGCTCTGGGGCGATATGGGCTACCATTTACAGATGGCCGAACGTCTGGCCTATCGCTGGCAAGGGGTGCGTGCAGCTATCCCCTCTCTCGATCTCGTACCGATCATGATGGTCACACTCGATGTAGCCATCAGTCACGTTGGCCCAACTCACCACCACGTGCTTGAGCGGATCGATGGTACCCGCTCGCTCAAGTCCATCGCTGCGGACCTTAGCTGGGCCGAGATCGATCTCGCTGAGGCGGTCTCGCAGATGATCCAGGATCACCTGATCGAGTTCCGCCACACGACACAACAGCCATCCGTGCAGGCGACTGACTCTCCGCGCAGCGGCCTCTTTGACCGCCTCCGCTCACGGTTAGGGGACAACACCCATCAGATGTCAGATGAACACCCGCGCACGTCGCCCGAAAATTCGATTCTGAACGCACTGCGGAGCTAACCTCAATACTTTTCGAATAAGGAATCTGTCGCCGGACAGCCCTCACCCCCCAACCCCCCTCTCCCCGTGAGGGCATATCTTTACCCACATCTCTGCGAATGTCGCCGCCACCGGGGGGCTGAAGCCCCCGGCTACGGTTACGAAGCCCGCCTGCGCGGGCTGTCCGAGCCC
>CAIRFY010000084.1 GCA_903877945.1 uncultured Oscillochloris sp.
TGCTGCTACGGGCTTTCGGCCCTCTTTGGCCGCCAGGTCACTAAGCGAGATCCGCTGTCCAGGCGTGGCCTTGGGAGCGTCGGGCGGGATCACCTTAGCCACCGGAGTGACGACCGGCGCGGGCTTGGCCTTTGGCTCGGGCTTGGCCTTCGGTTCAGGCTTGGCCTTTGGCTCGGGCTTGGCCTTCGGTTCAGGCTTGGCCTTTGGCTCGGGCTTGGCCTTCGGCGCAGGCTTGGCCTTTGGCTCGGGCTTGGCCTTCGGCGCAGGCTTGGCCTTCGGCGCAGGCTTGGCCTTCGGTTCGGGCACATATACCGGTGCAGGCGTCGGCATACTCACCGCCAAACGGGACTCGACATAAGGGCTTGGCCCGCGCTCGGCACCGAGGGCTACCAGCCACTCCCAGATCTTCAGGCAGCGCTGCTGGTCGGCGGCAGGGAGCTGGAGCGGTCGCCCACGTGCGTCGATCACCACGCCGAGGGCGCTGCCGGCAATCGCCGCTGGGTCGGATGCCACTTCCTCGCCAGGGGCAGCGCGGCCAATCCGCACACCTGAGGTGGGACGCAAGATCAACTGCGCGTAGCGGCCCGGGGAGAGCGGCAGGCGCAACAGATCACCGTGACGCACCGTATGTCGCTCGGTTTTTCCACCGACCACGCTCAGATCCAGCTCAAGGGCGATTTCGCCGGGACGCCCCTCACCAATCAGCGTGACACAGGTAGCCAGCGGCATGTTGCCGCGAAAATCACGATCAAAGATCGTCACCGCCGCATCAGGGTTAAGCGCAGCCATCGCACCAATAGCTGGCACTAGTCCGAGGCTGTCGAGGTGAACGTCCAGAATCGGCTGTCCTTGATCGGCACCGGGCTGTAGTGCATCGAGCAGCGCCAGCAAGGCCATGCCGGGATGCGGCGCGTGCGCCAGCGGGCCGCCGCAGGCGATCAGCCAGTCGTAGTCGCCAAGGGGCATTTCATCACGCAGGACGACTGCGGCCATCATGATTGACTCGCGGACGAGCGCTAGGTCGATAGCGAGATCCTCCGGGCTGGCCGGGAGCATATGCGGGCGGAGCATCTTATTCAGCAGGCGGTGGGTGAGATCGGCCTCGCTGATCGGAAAGGGCAGCCAACGCGCCACGGCGGCCACGCCGCGCTCGGCGAGAATGGACGAGATTCCGTAGGCCACCCCGCAGATACCAAGGACAGCCGGATGGTACTGTCCGGGGGCCGCGTAGAAGGCCGAGCTACTGCTCGCGCCGCTGTCTACCAGCAGCACACGCCGACCCGAGCGTTCAGCCACAAAGCGCGCCACCAGGCCCGATGCGTCGCAGACGGTACGGATCGGCGCGTGGCTCATACGGCGCAGCCCGGCGATTCCCGGCAATCGCGGCATAATCTGCTTCTCGTACAGCCGCGCCAGCTCTATGCGCGTAGGCTCCAGGCGCTCTTGGTCAAGGGTGGGACGCAGGTTGTCCACCACGAAGATCTCGGCCCGATCAGCGAGCGCCTCGGTAACGCGCTCGCGAGCACCGCTGTTGCCCGCGTAGATCACCGGTCGGGCCGCAATCTCTTGACGCTGCTGCCCGCTGCCATCCACCGTCGTACTCACGGCCGTCAGACCGACAATATGGGCGAGCCGACTCACCGCATCCACGGCACCGTGTTCGAGCCCACCCGCGATCAGCACCGCGTCGGGGCGCAGACTCATGAGCGACTGTACCTGGCGCTCAATCCACGAGAGATCCCCCGCGCTCACCAGCGGCAAGCTCGCTGCATCATCGAGAGTCACCAACTGGAGTATGGCGGTGTAGGTGGCGCGACTGGCCCGCAGTGCGCTGCGGGCTGACACATCGGCGGCAATCGCCGTGATCACCAGAGTCATCGCGCCAGCGGCGCTCGTCACCACCACGAGCTGGTTGATCCCATCACGGTCGCTGCCCTGGGGCATGATCAACTGGCCCTCACGGAGCAGTTGCCGACCCGTCAGTTCCGTGATCTGTGCCGTAGCCTCCAGCACCGCGTAGAGCGCATTCTGATAGGGCGGCTCAATGCTGCTGCTTGTCTCGGCGTGGCCGATCATGCGGCTCTCGCCGTCCACCTGATCCACCAGCGTAACCCTGGTGATCAGGCTGCCAATCTCGGCGACGAGTACCGAACCTAACGTGTCAGCCATATCCCCTCAGATTTCTTCCAGGAACAGGGATGGCGAAACCTTCCATCCCCTACCGGGCCATTACCCAAAGAGGCTGCGCACCCAGCCAACAAGAAACGCCAATCGCTCGTTGAGGGCCGTGATGTAGGTGAGCAGGCTACCAGCAAAGAAGAACCCGAAGGCGATCATGAGTAGCCAGCGCCCGATCCGTGCGCCGAAGGCCACCGCCCGACCTGTTAGGGTTTCGCGGGGTACGGTGAAGTAGAAGGAGCAGAGCGTTGCCACCACGCCCAGCGCCAGCAGGACGGAGCCGACCATCTGGGCCGGGTCGCTGCTGATCGGTCTGGCCGAGTCCTGCAACTGGGGCATCAGGGTGCCCACCAGGGCACCGCTCAGAGCCAGGGCAGATCCCACGCCAAAGATCAGGGCGAGGGGCAGGTTGGCCAGCCACGAGCTTTGCTGGCGCCCGGAGATGCGTGCCAGCAGGAGAACGGCCAGGAGAAAGGGCGGGAGGAGTACCCCGAGTCTGACGGGATCGTTCTGCGCCGCAATAGCCTCTATGACGTTTGGCCGCAGTACTTGATGGTAGATCACGACAAAGGCGTAGCCCAGCGAGACGCCGACAAAAAGGTACTGCACGATGCGGAAGGCCGGGTTGTCGCCCAGCAGGCGGCTGAAGACCATGAGTGTCAGCACGACCCCCACCA
>CAIRFY010000085.1 GCA_903877945.1 uncultured Oscillochloris sp.
GCAGTTCGTATAAAGTGGGGGGCACCGTTGCTCAACAGCCCGACAGCCCGACAGATGTGTCGGGCTGTCGGGCTGGTTAGACGGTCGGGCTACTTAGCCGGGTCGCCCATCTCGGCGCCCTCGCGCTTGCTCTGCCAGATCGCCCAGACCAGGGCGGCGAAGCAGCAAAGCATGGCTGCCAGCACCGTGGGGTTGCCGGGCTTGATCGTCACCACGATGGGGGCAATGATCAGGGCCACCAGGTTGATCACCTTGATCATCGGGTTGAGGGCCGGGCCAGCCGTGTCCTTGAGCGGGTCGCCGACGGTATCGCCAACCACAGCGGCCTTGTGGGGTTCGCTATGCTTGCCGCCAAAGTTGCCTTCCTCAATGTACTTCTTGGCATTATCCCAGGCACCACCGGCGTTCGACTGAAAGACCGCCATAAGCTGGCCGGAGAGGATGATCCCGGCCAGGAAGCCGCCGAGAGACTCGACGCCAAGCAGGAAGCCCACCAGGATCGGCACCATCACCGCGATGACGCCCAAGCTCAGGAGTTCCTTCTGGGCCGCCGTGGTCGAGATCAGCACCGCACGGGCGTAGTCGGGCAGCACCTTGCCCTCCATAAGACCGGGGATGCGGAACTGGCGGCGCACCTCGTTGACGATCTGGGCGGCGGCGCGTGACACAGCGCGGATGGTGAGCGCCGAGAACAGGAAGGGCACCGACCCGCCGATCAGCAGGCCGATGAAGACGCTCGGCGAGGCCACGTTGATCCCGGTCAGCACCACCACATCTTTAGCACCGGCAGCGATCATCTGGGCCTGCGCCTTGCCCACATCGGTCAGGTAAGAGCCGAAGAGGGCCACCGCCGCGATCACCGCCGAGCCAATGGCGATACCCTTGGTGACGGCCTTGGTCGTGTTGCCCACCGCGTCGAGGTCGTCCATCACATTGCGGGCGTTCTTGTCCAGCCCGGCCATCTCGCCAATGCCGTTGGCGTTGTCCGAGATCGGGCCGAAGCTGTCCATCGAGATAGTGTTGCCGGTGAGCAGCAGCATACCGATGCCGGTGAGCGAGACGCCATAGAGGACAGCGGTGAACTGAGTGGCGACGGGTTCGCCCGAGTAGATCAGCACCGAACTCAGGATAGAGCCAGCGATCACCAGGACGGCCCACACGCTGCTCTCCATGCCCAGGGCCAGGCCAGAGAGGATATTGGTGGCCGCGCCGGTCTGCGAAGCCCGCGAGGTCTCTTTCACCGGGCTGAAGTGGGTGCTGGTAAAGTACTCGGTGAGCTTATCGAGGACGATAGCCAGGACGATACCGGAGAAAGTGGCGAAGAAGGGCCGCCAATCGACGATGTGGGTGGTCGAGTCGGCCATGAAGAAGGGAGTGGCGGCGGCACCAGCCACCACCGCGATCCCAGCGGCCAGATAGAAGCCACGGTTCATGGCGGCCATGGCGTTGCGGCTCTTCTCGTCGGTCTTCACGATGCTGTTGCCGAACACCGAGGCGATCACACCGATTGCCCGCAGCACCAGCGGGAAGACGATAAAGCGCAGGTCGTAGGAGCCATCGCCAATCGGGTTGGTCGCACCTGGGGCAAGGCTCACCGCGTCGCCCAGCACGAGGCCGAGGATCAGGGCCGAGACCAGCGTCACCTCAAAGCTCTCGAAGACATCGGCGGCCATACCAGCGCAGTCGCCGACGTTATCGCCCACCAGGTCGGCGATCACCGCCGCGTTGCGCGGGTCGTCCTCGGGGATACCGGCCTCGACCTTGCCCACCAGGTCGGCACCGACATCAGCGGCCTTCGTGTAGATACCACCACCCACACGCATGAACAGGGCGATCAGCGAGCCGCCGAAGCCGAAGCCAAGCAGGGCGTCGGGGGCGGCGATGCCGAAGACCAGGAAGATCAGGGTGCCGCCGAGCAGGCCCAGGCCCACCGTCAGCATACCCGTTACCGAGCCAGACTTGTAGGCGATCTGCATGGCCTGGTTGTAGCTCTTGCGTGCGGCGGCGGCCACGCGCACGTTGCCCTCAACCGCCACATTCATGCCCACAAAACCGACCGTGTAGGAGAACATCGAACCCATCAGGAAAGCCACCGCACGACCGATGGCGACCCACAATGTCGCAGCCTCTTTGGAGCCAAAGCGCAGTACCGCCTCGGCGGTCGGCGGAATCACAAAAACGCTCGCGCCAAGCACAAAAGTCAGGATAGCGATCAGGATGGCAATCGTACGGAACTGCTGACTCAGATATGCGTTTGCGCCCGACTTGATAAAGCCCCATACCTCCTGCATCCTCGCTGTGCCCTTATCCTGGGCCAAAATCTGGCTGCGCAAGATGAAGGCGTAGATGATTCCGAGGATGGAGATACCCAATACGATGAACACTGCGGTCTGCTGAAGTGAGTCTAACCTCTGCATGACACAACCCCTTTGTTGTCACTCTAGGATGAGGGAGGCGCTGTCCGGGCAATTATACCGCCTCTTCTTCAAGTGTTTGCAGCCGCCGGGGCATAGTTGGGCAATCTTCACTTTTTTTACAATATCGCAAAGGGGAAGGTGGGCACGGGAGGATTCCCCTCCCGTGCCCACCTTCCCCTTGTTACGCACGACCGCTGGGTGCCGCAGGGCAGACTACCGCCACAAGAGCGGCATGAAGACCTGCGACCCAGCAAGGCTGAGTGCGCCTTTGGCGGTGTAGTAACTCACATTGCCGGCCTTGTCGGTTGCGCTGACAATCATCCGCATTTGTCCCGGAAGCAGCGGCATAATCGCCTGCCAGATCTCAATGGTGCCGACCGAACTGACCTGGCTGAAGGTCACCGGCGTCCATGTGGTGCCGTTCAGCACATACACGCCGCTCACGCCGTCGATTGGGGTGCCGTTCAATCCGTTATCTATCGTCGCGACAATCGTAACCCCGGTGGCCGTGGGTGCCAGGGCGGTCGTCCTTGTGATCAGTTGGCCGATCTGTACCGACCGGATGGTGGGCGCGGTGGTATCGCTCAACGCCGTCATTGTCGCTGCCGTCGGGTCGATGTAGTACACCTTGAAGACCATCTTCGTGTAGCCGCGCATCTGTCCGGTGACGCCGTTGACATCGGCCTTAAACTGCGCCGCCGTTGCGGTGAGTTGGTCACGCTGATCCGCGTCGCTCCCCACGCTGCTGAAGCCGAAGAACTTATCGGGGTACCAGATCCCCGCCCCGGCGGTGAAGGTTGGCTCGTCCCTTGAGGCGGTGATCGGATTGTCGGTCTCGGTCACAATCTGGGTGATCTGCGGGTTAAAGCCGGTGGTCGGGGCGTATTCGCCGCTCATAAAGACCACGTCGCGCACCTGGAGCCGACTGCTCCCGCTGCGGTTCAGTGCGCTGATGTCGTAGGCGAACGTGGGCAAGGTGGGCAGACCGGCCTGACTATTCTCGAAGATGCGCAGATGTGGCTTCGGGAAGGTTGAGCCAGAGACGTTGACAAAGCTGTCGTCCAGCGTAAAGTTCTGGTCGGTGAGCTGAAGCACTTTGCTGAGGGTGCGCGAATTGGTCACATAGTCCGTGGCCTGAATACTGACCGTCGCGGTAATAATGCGTTCCAGACGACCTTCGCTGTCGGGCAGGATGGGCGCGTTGCTCTGGGCGGGCACCGGGATGGCCGCCGTCCCAACCTGCGGTTCCTCCGGTGGCGGGGCCAGCGGGTTACTCACCATCACGTGAATGAAGGGGAGTCCGTAGAGGGTCATGATCGTCAGGGCTTTGGCATCATAGGCGCTCAGGATGGCCGAGTTGCGCACATAGCGCTGTTTGGCGCGAGCTAGGGCCATGCCGATGGAGGATCCGACGTAGGTGGGTGTCGCGTTAATATCGACCTGCACATCGCGGACAAGCTCCTGGGTGAGCAGAACCGCGAGCCGCTCGGAGTAGTCGATCCCGTCAACGGTGCCATAGCCGTAGCCGGTATTGCCGATCCAGTTGCCAGCCTGCCTGTTGAATGCCTGAGCGAAATCGGACTGGTAGATGGGGCGATTGAGCAGGTTCGTCGGGGTTAGCACCTGGGAGTCGATCACGTTGTAGCCACTGTGGCAGCCCACAGAGTAGCCCAACGCGCCACCAAAGTAGCCGCCGGGATAGTAGATGTCGGATAGGTAGCTTGGCGTGCGGATGCGCTGAGCCAAGAAGGTACCGCCGACTCGGCTTGCCCCGGTTGCGGGCAGGATCTGCCAGTGATCAAAGTGCGCGTTCAGCGAGAAGAGCTTATTCGGGTTGGTGTAGTAGGGGGCATTGATCACGGTGTTGCTAAAAATGCCTGTCATCGGCTGGGTGTAGACAGCCGTGGACAGATCGCTGCCAAACCAATTTGACTCCAGGTCACTGCGCGCCCAGGTATCGTTGATTGGGCCAGTGATGACGGCGGTTCTGGTGATCTGTGGCGTAATGTAGCTCATCCCGACCTGCAAGGTCTTCGAGATCACCGTAGCCGAATCGCTCAGGAAGTCGTAGCCGGTCACAAGGGCGGGTGCGCTGATATCGACGTTCCCACGTGCGTTAATCGTGTAGGTATTTTGATAGATCCCCGCCTGCCACGCCAGGTAGCGCTGAATATCCTCGGGCGTCTCGACGAGCCGCCCGACGGCGCGGTTGGGCAGGTAGAGCGGGAAGCCCTGGAAGCGCAGCGGCGTATCGGTGCCGTAGGGGTTGTCGGTGAGCAGCATACGGTTCTTCAGGGCCGCGCCCTGGGGGCTGGCCGGGTCAATAACGCCCGCGCTGTCCAACGATTTCAGATAGGCTGCGTAGTCGGATTCGTTGGCGATGGTGGTCAGGTCGGGCACGCGGAAGAAGGGTAGCACATTATCGCCGCCCACCAGGACGATATTCTTGACGTTAGGGAAGGGGGCCGTGCTGTTCGGGGAAGCCCCGCCGCCATTGTAGTACATCGTGGGTGTTGGACAGATCACGCCAACGGGCAATTTGGACGAACAGGAGGTGCCGTTGCGCGTCGAATCGGTGGCCGCCGTGATCACATTATCGATCAGGCGGGCGATCTTGTTGGCGTAGAGCGGGTTATTTTTGTTTGCATCCCAATCGCTGTACATCCCCGTGATGGTAGGGCCTATCCGCGTGGTTGGGAGGAGGTGCGATAGATCAAGGGTATAGCCGTACTCGGGCGTGCCGCCCGTACTCGGCGGCAGGGATTCCAGGTTGCTCAGTTGCCCGTGGATCGCATCAATCGCGGTCGTATTCTGCGGGTAAAGCAGGCTCATCCGATCATCGAAGGTGATATACAGCGTGGTGATCTTATCAGGTGTCGTGTAGGTAGGCGACGCAATTTGCATCTGCACCTCAGGGGCGTCCTGGGGCGGCTTTGCCATACCGCTGCCCGACACCTGGATGGTGAGGTTGTAGCTACGGGTGGCGCTGTACGCGCCGCTGGCCGAAGCGACGGCTACATAGTAGGTGCCGGGCTGCCACAGGTAGGTGTCGATCACCTCGGGCGTGGTGCCCGAGTTCATGCTGATAGCCGAGATCGTCCCGCCGATGGCCGAGATCGTCCCGCCGATGGCCGAGATCGTCCCGCCGATGGCCGAGATCGTCCCACCGATGGCCGAGATCGTCCCACCGATGGCCGAGATCGTCCCGCCGATGCCGGTGACATCTTCAATCCCCGCAGCCCCCTGCTGCATACCAACGTCCGGGTCTGCGGCAAGGATCAGGTCGTAGTCACCTGGAAGGTTATCGAGGGTAATCTTCACACTGGAGGCGGGCTGGAGCAGGGTGAACGTGACGTAGTCAATGTCGGACGAGGTACTGATCGTGCCTGTCACCGACGCCGACCATGTGCCCACCGGCACCAGTGGGCTTACCCGCTGGGCCAGCGGGATCGTATCGTTCGGCTCCGTCTCAGTGATTGCGGCAAGCGGATTGGCGGGCTGATCCGGCACGCTGGCTGCGGCGACCGGGTGGGCCTGAGGTAGAATTCCGAGAGGCAGCAATAGCAGTGCGAGGCAGAGCAGGCGAGTGAAGGGGTGTGTTCGCGTCATTGGAGTGTCCCCTGTCGTATTCAAAGTGATCCGCTGGTAGAGCCTACACAATCATCGCAATAGAGCAAAAATCGCCCTGTCACGCTGAGCGAAGCGAAGCGTCCCGGCGATGATAATGCATGTCGGGACGCTTCGCTTCGCTCAGCGTGACATGTGTGATAGGGTGACTTTTGCTCTATTGCCAATCATCAGTCCTCCCGCTACAGCGCGTGAACGAGATCAACGTCGCGGGTTGCATCAAGCTCGCTAAAGATCTGCTCCGCACGCAGCCGGGCGACGGTAAGAGCCTGGTCGTCGTG
Organism: uncultured Oscillochloris sp.; assembly: GCA_903877945.1. GTDB lineage: Bacteria > Chloroflexota > Chloroflexia > Chloroflexales > Chloroflexaceae > Oscillochloris. The sequence goes on from CAIRFY010000085.1 coordinate 6,326, forward strand.
GCGGGTGCGAGCAAGACGGGCGATCTGGTAGAGGGTCTTACCCAGTTCATAGCGATTATCGAGTTGCTCCAGCGCGATCTGGCTCTGGGTAAGCTGATCGTGAGCGGCGACCAGATCGTCCTGGGCCAGAGCGACCTGACCGAGGGCGCGGCGGGCCACGGCGGCCTCGGCGGCCATACCTAGCTCGTCGGCCACCGTGAGCGCACGTGTGGCATAGTCGCGGGCGGCGGCGGGGTCGCCCAAGGCAAGGGTCGCCTCGGCGGCGAGACGCAGCACCTCAGGGAGGAATGAGGGAGCCTTGATCCGCTCAAAGTCGGCGATACTGCGCGTAAAGAGGGGCAATGCCTCGGCAGGACTTCCCTGGAGTAACAACACTTCGCCACGATTATAGGTTGTGACGGCGACACCGAGGGCGGAGCCGATCCGTCCGAACATCGCGCTGCTGAGCCGGTAGAGGTCGCCAGCGCGATCAAGCTGGTTACGCCCGACGAGAACCACCGCCAGGTTATTCGAGGTGCGGGCGACCGCCAGCACATCGCCAATATCCCCGCTGATCTGGAGGCTGCGCTCGAAGCTTGTGATCGTGTCCTGCCAGCGGCCAAGCTGGAGGTAGACTTGACCGAGGTTATTGAGGGTATCACTGAGGCCATCGACAATATTCAGCGTCTCAAAGAGATTCCTGGCGTAGTTCAACGCCTCAATCGCCGGGCTGAGTTCTCCCTGATCACGGTGGATACTGCCGATCAGCTTGAGCGCCTGGGCCTGATCGGCCTGACTCTGCATCTGCTTAGCTAGGCCGAGTCCCCGCTGTGCCCAACTCATCGCCTCGGTATAGTTCCCCTGGCGGAAGTAGATCCCGGCGCCAAGCAGGTAGCAGTGGGTCGTCTCGGCGCGCAGCGTGTCGGTGCCGCTGTCCAGACCCGTATGCAGCCACGTGAAGGCGGCGTCGTAGCGTGAGCGGCGCTCATCAATACTCGCCAGCTTACGGTGCATGCGCAGCCAGATCTCATCGACATGACCATTTTCGATCCCGGCCATGCTCAGGGCCACACGGAAGTGTTCCTCCGCCTGATCATACTCACCAAGGAGCATATGGATATCGCCACTGCGCTCGTGGATCTCGGTCACCTGGGCGGTCAGCGTGAGGGGTCTGGCGCTGGCGGAGAGTCGCGTGGTAATCTCCAGCGCTACGCGGTAGAGCGCCAGGGCGTCGCGGTTGGCGAAGCGGCGCTGGGCGTGTTCACCGGCGCGCATGTGGTAGTGCAGAGCGTGATCCCAGTCCTCGGCTTGGAGGTAGTGCCACGCGAGAACCGCTAGTTGATCATCAATGTGTTCCTGGCTCTTCTCCTCAATCCGCCGGGCCACCCGACCGTGCAGGAGGCGGCGGCGGGCGTAGAGGATGCCATCGTAGGCGACATCGCGCAGCAGGGCGTGGCGGAACACGTAGGCCAGGGTGCGGTCGAACTGGTCGGCCTGAATAAGTTCGATGTCAATCAGGCGCTGAAGGCTCTCATCGAGGGCGTGCAGGCTGGTATAGACGCCCTCGACAATGGGGCGCTGGAAGCGTCGGCCAATCACCGAGGCCACCTGGACAAGTTCCTGGCGCGGCTCATCAAGGCGGTCGAGGCGGGCGATCAGGAGACCCTCGATACTGGTGGGCAAGACGACCTCGGCCAGCGGGCGGGCCAGGCCCCAGTGGTTTTCGTTATCGTGGACAAGAACGCCGCCCGCTACGAGGGCGCGTACCAATTCCTCGATAAAGAAAGGGTTACCTTGGGTGCGGTCGAGCAGCGACAGGATCTCGGTGGGCGGCTGACCACCCAGCAAGGCGCTGAGCAGATCCGCGCTGTGGTCGGGGGTCAACTCGGGCAGGCGCAAATGGAGCGTCGTAGGCAGTTCGTCCCACGGCGCGGGGATGGGCGGGTCAGGCCGGTAGGTCAACACCAAGAGCAGCGCCAACTTGGCGGCGGCGGCGGACAAACTACCCAGCAGTTCAAGCGAGGGCGAGTCAGCCCAGTGAATATCCTCAATCGAGATGACAAGCGGCTTCTGGGCGGCTGCGCCGCAGAAGAGGGCGATGATCAGCTCCTGGAGACGGTCGTGGCGCTGCTGCGGGCTCAGGGCCGAGGTCAGGGAAGACTCGGCGAGGGTGATGTCAAGGGCGTCGCTGAGGAGCGGAGCGAATCGTTCCAGGTCGGGGGCGAGGTGGCGCACACGCTCGGCAATATGCAGGTGGAGATCACCACTGCTGGTTCGCCATGTACTGAGCAAGAGCAGCTCGGAGAGCGGGCCGCGCAGGGTGGCATAGGTGGTACGCTGGTCGTAACTCTGACACTCGCCGATCACGATCTCGAAGGGCGGCACCCGATCATCGGTCGCAGGCTCAGCGATGCTAGAGATCACGAGGCGCTGGAGCACCTCCTCCGCAATCCGGCTCTTGCCCGCACCAGCCTCGCCTACCAGCGCCAACACACACCCGGCGCCGCGCAGGGCGGCACCCGCAGCGATGGAGAGCCGCTGGATCTCACGGTCGCGCCCGATGATGGGAGCGGCCCCGATGCGCGTACCGGGTGCCGGGGCATCGGCGACCCGGACAGCGCGAGCGGGCGTCACCGGTTCAGCGAGACCCTTGAGACGCAACGGCGGCTGATCCTCCAGCACAAACTGGTCAGCGACGGCGGCGCGGGCGCTCGGAGAGAGCAGCACATTGCCATCGGCGGCAGCCGACATCAGGCGGGCGGCCAGGTTCACCGCCGGTCCCATCACCGTATACTCGTAGCGGGTGGTGCCGCCCACGCGCCCGGCAAAAACCGTGCCGGTGTTGATTCCTATCTTTTGGAAGAGACAGGCTTCGCCTATCTCTTCCAAAAGAATACCGATTTCTCTATTTGCCTCACCCAATGCTTGCTCAAGCTCAAGGGCGCAAAGAACGGCGCGGGTGGGGTCGTCCTCGTGGGCGGCGGGCGCACCGAAGAGAGCCATGAGCTTGTCGCCGTGGGTGTACATGTCCACCTTGTTGACAATGCCATCGTAGCGGTGGACCACCGCCTGGGCGCGGCGGTAGTAGGCGTTGAGGACGGCGGCGGCGCGGGCGGGGTCGGCGTGGAGCTGCCCAAGGACGGCGCTAAAGTCGTGAAAATTGGCAAAGAGTACGCTCACCGGGCGGAACTCGCCGAGGCCGATCTCGGACGCATCCAGGAAGCGGCGGGGCAGTCCGCGCACCAGATAGGGGCGCAGGGCGGCCAGTCGGGCGGCAAGACCGGCCAGGGTCAGCAGGTCGTCAGGGCCGTGTAGGTCGATCAGATCCGGCTGTGGCGGGGGCATCACAAAAAACAGCAGCCTGACAATGCGCTGGAACCCGGCGTTGCGCGGCTCCAGGTGAGCGCCCACGAGGAGAGCGGCGGTCTGGTCAGAGATAACCACCTCGCCGGGGGCAGCGATCTCCTGGGCCATCGCCACCCGGTTCACCTCTGTACCCGTAACCACCAGTTCAATATGACTCTCATCGCCAACCTCGGCGGCAAAAACTCGCCCGCTGTGGACGCCGACGCGCAGGCGCAGGGTGAAGGTGCCAGCGCGAGTCTCCAGGTCGATAAACTCGTCCATGCGTCGCTGCATCGCCAGGGCAGCGCTGGTAGCAGCCGAGGCGTGGGCGGCACCGATGGCCTCCGTATCAAAGAATGCGGTGATCGCATCGCCGCCAAATTTAAGCAGGGCGCCCTGGTGGGCGTAGATCTCAGCGATCAGCGCGGCGAAGAGCCGGTTCACCACCGCGCTCACCTCTTCGGCGCCCTGGCGACCGAGTACGCTGAGGCGCTCAGAGAGCGCCGTGAAGCCAGAGAGGTCGGCGAAGAGCAGGCTGCCATCCCAAAAGGCACCGCCCGTGTGGCCTGGGTGCGGGTTGTCGAGTTGGGCGCGCACCAGGCGGGCGGGGATATAGGCGGCGCAGGCGGCCAAGTCGGCCCGCAGATCGGCCGCCAGCCGTGCCCGGTCGGCGGCGGGCAGATCGCCTCCGTGGGACAGGATAGCGGACTGCTCGGCGGAGAGGTGGCCAAGCAGCGGCCCCGTAATGGCGGGCGGTGCGGTCATAGGCATATTTTGAGGTTGCCGGGGATACCGGCCGGAAGGAAATCACTACGATACGGGCACGAGCGTACGAGCCGGGTGCCATCTAACGACGTACACCGCCATTGTACTGCAACGATGCCTGTTCGTGCGTGGTGAGGGACTTAATCCCAATTAGCCCTCACCCCCCAGCCCCCTCTCCCCGTGAGGGAGAGGGGCAGGGGGTGAGGGGGCAAGGTCGGCTTATTCGAAAAGTATTGGCCTTAATCCCCCGCAGATACCGGCACTGCTGCCGTGGCTGAGGCAGTCGCAACCGGCGTGCGGTGTGGGCGACCGGGCAGGGTCATGGCGAGGAGTGCCACTGGCAGGCCGAGCAGGGTCAGGCCAACCATCACCGTCTGTAGGCCGACGACATCGGCCAGGAGTCCGGCGATCCATGTGCCGATTGCCCCACTGGCAAAGGTGAATCCGAGGATGAGTCCAGCGGCGAAGCCCTGCTTCACCGGCAACAGTTGCTGTGCGTACACCACCAGCACGCTGTGCTGGCCGCCCACCAGCAGGCCGGTCGTCGCGCAGGCAACGAAGATCAGCCAGCTTGTCGGGGTCAGGAAACAGATCATGCCCGTGGGGATACTCAGCAGCAGCGGCCAGATCACCGTCACCCGCATGCCGAAGCGGTCGGCCACCACGCCGCTAATCACCTGGCCAATCGCGCCCGCGCCCATAAAGACGCCCGCCAGCAGCCCGAACATGGCGGGATCCCAGCCACGGTCGCTGAAGAGCTTGGGCAGAAACGCCTGGTAGGTAGCCTGGATCGACGAGCGCACGGCCACCAGCACGATGAAGGCCACGATCAGGCTGACCGCGATGTGGGTGCGCTCGGCCTGTGGACGGGCGGCCCTGGCCGTATGGCGGGTATGCGCAGATTCGGGGCGGCTGGCGGTGAAGAGCAAGATAGCGGGAAGCAGGCCGATTGCGGCCAGCGGGATCAAGCCGATGCGTTGGAAGTGACTGACCAGGTAGCCCGCCAAAAACGGCCCAAGGGCCAGCCCGGCTTGCCCGCCGAAGAAAAAGATCGCCGTGGCGCTACTGGCCCGCTCGGGGTCAGCCGCCGCCGCCGCCGCCGTGCCGACCGGGTGGAACAGCCCGCTGCCCAGCGGCACGAGCAGGAAGACCGGCAGCAGCAGCGTCCAGTTCGGGGCCAGGGCCACTAGTGTCGAGAATATACACATCCAGACCAGGCCGACTCCGGCCAGTAGCATGGCCCTGTCCGGCATCCGGTCGGCCAGCAGGCCAAACAGCGGCTGGGAGAGCGCGCCAATCAGCACGTAGGCGGTCAGTGCGGTGCCGATCTGGATATTACTTAGGCCGAGCGGTCCGGCCAGCACGGCCAGCAGCACCGCGCCGGTGCTGTTCAGCATATCGATCATGAAGTGGCTGCTCACCACGGCCATAAGCTGTCGGTTACGGAACATGACACTCTCTTCTATACTTGTAGATGAACCCGCGCCCCAGACCCACTTTTTATTGGCAATACCGCAAAAATAACGCTGTGAAGCGTCTTGTCATTCTGAGCGAAGCGAAGAATCCCGGCTGGGATTCTTCGCTTCGCTCAGAATGACAGCGTTACTTTTGCGGTATTGCTTTTATTGCTATTCGGCGGCTTCGCCGCCGAATAGCAATAAAAAAGAACTTATCCTACCGCTCAAACACAACCTTGCCCCCCACGAGGGTCATCGCGGCGGTGATGGCGTGCAGTTCGCTCGGCGTACTGTGAAACGGGTCGCCGGTGAGAACAGCCAGGTCGGCGAGCATGCCGGGGGCGAGGCGGCCCTTCTGGCCTGCCTCGCCGCTGGCGATGGCCGGGCCGATACAGTAGGCGTCGATCACCTCGCCGACCGTGAGGCGCTGCTCGGGGTACCAGCCGCCTACCGGATATCCGTCTGGTCGCTGGCGAGTGACGGCGGCGTGAATGCCGGGCCAGGGGTTCATCGTCTCAACCGGAGCGTCAGAGCCGAAGGCCAGGGTAGCCCCGCTGTCTCGCAGTTCGCGCCAGGCGTAGGCGTGGGCGCTGCGCTCGCCCCACAGCTCATCGGCGCTGGACATATCGCTGGTGCAGTGGATGGGCTGCATTGAGGCGACCACGCCCAGCGCAGCGAAGCGAGCGATGTCTTTGGGGTGGAGTACCTGGCAGTGCTCGATACGGTTAGGCATCGCCAGGATTGGCGGGTCGCCGTCGCCACGGGCCAGTTCAATCGCGTCCAGCACCTTACGGTTGGCCGCGTCGCCGATGGCGTGGATGACCACACTGATCCCGTTGGTGTTGGCCCGCGCCACCATCGCATTCAGCACCTCGCGCTCAATCGTGGCTATGCCCAGGTGCCGACGGCCCTCGTAGTGGCTCAGCATCTCGGCGCTCTCCGATCCGAGGGAGCCATCGGCGAAGATCTTCAGCCCGCCGACGCGCAGCACGCTGTCGCCCAGGCCGCTATGTAGCCCCAGGGCGATGGCCGCCTCCAGATCGCCCGCCGAGATGTGCGCAAGGCAGCGCACGTTGAGATCGCCCTGCCCGCGTAGCGTTTGCAGGTCGGCCAGGATCTCGCTGCCGTCGCTGGGGCGGATGCCGGGCGGAATATGCAGGCTGGTGATCCCGTAGCTCAACGCCTCGCGCAGAGCGATGCGCAGGGCGGCGTGGCGCTCCTCGGGGCGAGGCGGCGGCACCACGGCGCGGATCAACTCCATCGCATTCTCCAGAAAGATGCCCGTCGCCACGCCGCTGCGGTCGCGTTGAATATGACCACCGACAGGGTCGGAGATCGCGTCGCCGATGCCGGCCAGGGCCAGGGCCGCGCTATTCACCCAGATCGAATGGCCGTCCTTGCGGGTGAAAATGGCCGGGTTCCTGGGGCAGACCACGTCGAGATCGCTGCACGTGGGCCACTGGCCGCCCCAGGCTGAGTGATCCCAGCCGCTGCCGCGCAGCCACACGCCGGGTGCCAGACTGCGGGCGCGGTCAGCGACCCGACCCACAGCCTCAGCGATGCTACTCGCCCCGCCGAGGCGCACCTCCTGGCTGGCCATCCCCTGGTAGTTTATATGGACGTGGGCATCGGTGAGGCCGGGCAGCACGGCACGACCCTTGAGGTTGATCCCCTCGCTGCGACCCGCCGAGGCGGTAGCAGCCTGCACATGGCCCTCGCTGCCCAGCGCAACGATGTGCCCGGCGCGGATGGCTATCGCCCGCACCACCGGCAGTTGCGGATCACGCGTGTAGATCGGGCCGTTATAGAGGATGAGGGTTGACATAACGTAACCTCAGGCGGATTTCAGATTGCAGATTTGCCGCAACAGGACGCGGTGCATGGGTCCAAACTGTCACGCTGGTTTGAAACCAATACTTTTCAAATAAGGAATCTGCCACCGCTCAGCCCTCACCCCCCGCCCCCTCTCCCCGTGAGGGAGAGGGGCAGGGGGTGAGGGTGCGAGATTGCCTTATTCGAAAAGTATTGGGTTTAAAACATGCCTTACGTGTTGGAGTATCCGCCAGGTAGCGCATGCGCCAGACGGTTGAGAGATCCTACAAGGAGCTTAACCGCTTGTCAACATTCTGAAAGATGAAGGGCTGTTGCAAAGTCACC
>CAIRFY010000086.1 GCA_903877945.1 uncultured Oscillochloris sp.
CCTCCGCCCAGGTGGCATGTGCGCCCATTGCGTGTGTCCTTTCGTCGTCCCACAGGCCCAGCCATTTGCCAGCCCGTCCCCCTATCGTACCATCTCTCATGCCAGCATAAACGTTCTGGGTAAAGATATGCCCTCTGGGAGAGGGGGCTGGGGGGTGAGGGCTGCCCGGCAATCACGCGACTTTGCATGAGCCCTCCCCTTCTATTGCACCGTCAGCGGAATGATGGATGTTGCCACGCGCACGCTGCGCACGGGCGCGACCAGCGTCTCGCCAACCTTGCGCTCGGTGGACTGAGACGCGGCCCGAGCCACGCTGGCTTTCGCACGCTCGAACTGTGTGGCCTGAAAGAGAAACGCCTCCAGGCGGGTGCGTACATTCGTCCCACCCTGCGCATCAAAGATGATGTCGAGCCAGGGTACCTGGTTCAGATCGGCGCGTATCCGGTTGCCCAGGGCCGAGGCGATGATGCTGCCGATGCAGAGGAACGGTATTACGTGCAGCACACCGGCGCAGCCCTCGCGTACCATGTCCACTGCCGCGCCCGCAGTAAACCCGCCATTCACGATGCCGACGTGGTAGTAGCGCTTAATGTCGTTGATGGTGACGCTGGCCTTCGGCTCGTGCGGGTTCTCGTCGCTGAGCAGATGCCGCACGGTCGCTACGAGATCGGCCTCGACCTGATGCTGGTAGGCATTCTCCAGCGCGACCTCAAGGGCAACCTGGTGGTTCTTCAGCGCCTGCGCATCCTGCTCGCGCATCCAGTTAATGAAGTAGAAGAACTTGGCGAAGCGCAGGATCTCGACCTCGCCGCCCAGATCTTCGATCTGGCGCACCGCGTCGAGGAGAAGGTACGGGTTGTAGAGCATATAGAAGTCGCCAAGCACGCCAATGCGCGGGCGCGGCACGCTGCGATCAATCGCTACCGCCTCGAACGCGCTCGCACTCGCCGCGAGCGCCGACACAACCCGGTTGGTGTCGCCCGTCTCAATCGCCGCAATCACCCGCGCTAGGCCGATCTTATATGCCTCGTCGGTTGCCCCACGCTGTAGCTCGTAGGGGCGGCGCTGGTGCTGGATCCGCATCAGCAGATCAATGGCGATAAAGCCGTGCCAGATCAGCCCGCGCACCACGTCGGGGTGGCTGCCCATACCTCGGAAGCCATTCGCCTTATCGGGCGAGATGATCTCAACCTGCTCTAGCCCGTTGCTGGCCAGGGCGTCGCGGAAGAGCGAGGTGTAGTTGACCCCGACGCACTTGCGCGAGAGGGCCGGGTAGAACAGCGCCGAGCGCGCCGGGTCGAAGCCGGGCTGCTTTGCACGCTCCAGCATCCCGCCGATGATCATCAGGCTGAACATGCACTCGCGCCCCTTGCCCACTTCTAGGCCGGTGGCCAAAGTCGAGGGCGAGGTCGCGGGCAGCACCTCGGACGGCTGGCCGTAGGCGCGCAGCGCGGCAGCAATCGCCTCGCAGTGGTCGCCAATCGCGGGGATGAAGACCGTGCCGGGCTGATCGTGAGTCTGTGTGGTCATAACTGTTCCTTCTATCAGTTATCAGCTATCAGCTATTACTACAGTTGTAAATATCTTCGCAGAAAGGCTCCCGCCGATCACCCCCCCTAGCCCCCCCGCAAGCGGGGGGGGAACCAACCAATGCATTGTC
>CAIRFY010000087.1 GCA_903877945.1 uncultured Oscillochloris sp.
GGGGGAACCAACCAATGCATTGTCCCCCCCCGCTTGCGGGGGGGCTAGGGGGGGTGATTCAAACTACAACTGTAGTAATAGCCGATAGTCGGGCATCAGCGGCCATGTTCATCGGGTGCTGTGCGGCGAGCCGCATGGTTGTCTGATGTGAAAATAGCCGACAGCCGATAGCCGATAGTCGGGCATCAGCGGCCATGTTCATCGGGTGCTGTGCGGCGGAGCCGCATGAACGTCTTTTGCGTGATGGTGCCAGCGAAGCTGGCACCATCACGCAAGGACTGATTAGCACAGCGGGGCTGTGGCGGCGAACGCGGCGCGCAGGAGGGCTGGCTCTTCCCAGGGGCGGGCGACGAGCTGAAGCGCGAGCGGCAGGCCGTCGGCGCTCTTCCCGGCGGGGATGCTGATCGCGGGCCAGCCCAGGCAGTTGAAGGGGCCGGTGAAGGTGGTGGGCGTGGGCACGCCGAGGGGCGGCGCGAGGTGCGGCACGCTGGGCAGGGCTAGGATGTCGATCCGCTCGAAGATCGCCGCCATGCGGCGGCGCAGGGCCGTGCGGGCCTGCTGGGCTGCGACGAAGGTGGCCGAGCCGTAGACGAAGGCGGCCAGGATGCGCTGGCGCATGAACTCGCCGTAGTCGTCGAGGCGGGTGCGCAGGTGTGGCGTATGGAAGGCGGCTGCCTCTATCGCCAGGATTACCGGGTTGATCACCTGGAGCATCGCGATCTCGGGGATGTCGATCTCGACCAGATCGGCTCCGGCGGCGCGCAGAGCCTCGGCCCCACGCTTGACCGCTGCCAGGGTCTCGGCATCGGCCAGGGGCTTGCCGGTGCCATCGTCGCCCAGCAGGCCCACGCGCAGTCCACGGGCCGAGCCGTCGAACCCGCTGGCGCGGAAGGCCGGGGTTGGGCGCAGGGTGCGCCCGTCGCGGGGGTCGGGCCCGGCGATAGCCTCCAGCATGATCGCGGCGTCGGCCACGCTGCGGGTCAGTGGGCCGAGGTGGTCGAGCGACCAGGAGAGGGTGACGGCTCCGGCTAGACTGACCCGCCCGTGGGTCGGCTTCAGGCCAACGATGCCACACTGAGCGGCGGGAATACGGATGGAACCGCCGGTGTCGGAGCCGAGGGCGGCGAAGACCATGCCGTCGGCGACGGCGACTGCGGAGCCGCTGCTAGAGCCGCCACTGTCGCGTTCCATGTTGTGCGGGTTGGCCGTCGGCCCGTAGTGGGCGTTGTTCGAGCCGGGCGAGTAGGCGAACTCGGACATGCGCGTCTTGCCGACGATCACCGCGCCCGCCTGACGTAACCGGGCCACACCGGTGGCGTCCTGGGACGCGATGCTGGCGGCCAGGATCTTTGACCCGGCGGTGGTGGGTGTACCGGCCAGGTCGAGCAGATCCTTCACGGCCACGGGTACACCGTGGAGCGGGCCGAGGTACGCGCCAGCGGCGATGGCGACCTCGGCGGCGCGGGCGTCGGCCATCGCCTGCTCGGCCAGCACAAGCTGGAAGGCGTTGAACTGCGGGCTACGCTCGGCGATACGGGCCAGGGCGCGCTCGGTCACCTCAACAGGTGAAACGGCGCGGGTGCGGATCTGGGCAGAAATACCAGCGATGGTAGAGACGCCCCGGCGGGGCGTCTGCGTCTGTGAAGAGACGCCCTGGCGGGGCGTCTGCGTCTGTGAAGAGACGCCCCGGCGGGGCGTCTGCGTCTGTGAAGAGAC
>CAIRFY010000088.1 GCA_903877945.1 uncultured Oscillochloris sp.
CACGACCATCACCGGGATCAATTGCACCGTATCGGTGTCGTTGGCCGATACCTGCGGGCGGGCGTGCCCGTGGTCATCCTGGTAGTCCAGGGTGACATTATTGGCCACCACCGTGCCGCTGGCGAGTCCGGTGTTCACCTGCACCGTCACCCGTACCTGCCCGCTCGCCCCTGGTGCCACGCTCCCGCTTGGGGTGAACGTCACTATCCCGGTTGCCGGAGCCAGGGTACACGTTCCCGTCGCGGGGGATACCACCGCGCAGTTCACATACGTCGTGTTGGTCGGGATGGTATCCCGCAGCACCACGTTGGTTGCCGAACCCGCGCCCGGCCCGCTGGCCGTGTTGGTGTAGGTGATCGTGTAGGTCAGGTTCGCGTTGGGGGTTGTGAGCAGGGTGCCATCCGTTTTCGCCACGACCATCACCGGGATCAATTGCACCGTATCGGTGTCGCTGGCAACCTTCTGTGGATATGGGTTGCCCAAACCGTCGTTGTAGTCAAGGGTGAGATTGTTGACGACAGATTCTCCACCGATGACGGTTGGTTTGACCTGCACCGTCACCTGCACGCTGCCGCTGGCACCGGGCACGACATGGTGCGACAAGGTATAGGTGACGACCCCGCCTGCCTGACTGCATGTGCCATCCGCAACGGGGATGCTACAGCTTACATAAGTTGTATTCGTCGGGATCGTATCTTTGATTACGACGTGATTTGCACTACCAGGATTCGCAGAAACATCAGAGGTATTCGTGTAATTGATCGTGTAGGTCAGCAGATCGCCAGGGGCAGCGAGCGTAAGGCCATCGCCCTTCGCCACCGTCATCGCGGGGATCGGCGGCTGCTGATAATAGGCGCTGGCATCGGTCTGTCCCTCCTGGATGTACTGGTTATCTTTAGGAACACAGGTGACAATTTTCCACCAGCCCGACTCAAGGCCGGCAGGGTTGGAGACGGTGTCACCGACCCGGAGGGTATCGGTGCCGCCGTTATTCCAGCCTTGGTTAGGGGGATTTACGAAGGTTCCTGCACTATAGGAGGCGGTACCGATGATACCGCCTGCGGCGGGATTAAGCGGGTCATAAGCAACACTCGGCGCATAGTAGCGTACCCTCCCGGCGTACCACGGCTGCCCGTTATTATCCATATCGAAATTATGGAAGGTGACCGATACGTGGCCGGGCGTGACATACTCATAGAGGGTAAGGCAGTCAACTCCGGAAGGGGCGTTGTCCTGATAGGATCCGGCCCGCACACCGATCAGGATTTCATCATCCGTACCCGGCACGCCGTCGGGGTTATCATAGTTTGTCGGTGGGGGATTGGTCGGATCGGTATCATCATCCGTGCCGACCCGCACGTGCCAGCCGTTCTCATCATCACCCACCGTCTTGGCACGTAGAACGTAGGTGCCACAAGCGACGGGGGCGGGCAGGGTGGCGAAACGCCGCCACGCATCGGCCGTACCCGTATTCACTGGTTTGTAGGTGGTCTGAATGATCGAGCCGACCGCGCCGGGGGCGGGCAGGTTGGGCAGTGTAACTATTGTCCCCGGACGGTACAGCTCAAAGACGGTATCATTGCCACTATTGAAGTTATTAGGATTAATCGGGGGGCCGCCGGGACGCATCTCATCAATGAGCGAGTCCGTGACCATCTCGGGGCTGAAGAGATCGACATAGACCGGGGTCGTAGCTGGCCAACTACAAGGGACGGTGATGTCGTAATAGTGGTAGCCTGGTGGAGTAACGCCGTTGGCGTTGCTTGTATACCAGTCGCCCTGGCTGATGGGGCTTACTGGGCCATTTGTCTGAAGGTAGGTTGCAGATAGGCTGGGTGAGGGGGCAGGGGCCTCAGTCGCAGCGGCACCACGCGGCAAGAGTGCGATCAATACAAGCACAACCAGCAAAAAAGAAACCGTTCGGCCCAAGACTCGATGATACACACGCATACGACATCGTCTCCATTTGACGAGAATCCTACGCCGGCACCCAAGCCGATGCCACCTGTCATGTATGCGTGTGATGTGTGGGATGCCAACGGGACAAACACGGCATCTTACAACAATAACATACTATTTGTAGTACGCAAGTCTGTAAACTAAATAGTGGTGGTACATTTATCTCCCTAAGGCATGCTTCAAAATGGACACATTCAACGTGATCGTTCTGCGAGGGGGCGATAAGGCAAGACGAGCGAATCATGGCATCCTCGCCTCCCCGCAGAACAGTCAAACTGGTTTGAACCATGCCTTACGGTCAGTGTATCTATCACGAGTCGCATTGAGGGTAGCGACGACATCGTATTTGAACAGTTGCACTCATACATAAAACTATGATTAATAATCATTAGTCTCCAGGGTTATAGAGCATCTTCTTGGAATCGTGAAGGAGGATTCACGGCCTTAGCTGGCTAAAGCCGTGAATCCTCCTTCATAACCATGATTAAGATCGCTTTATATGGGCCGAAATCCCCGGCGGGTAGCGTTGACGTGGCCCGAGTCCTCTGTCTCCTAATTCCTGCATGTTATCGCGTGAGGGAACTCAGCGCACTTGCCACAGTATCGGCCATCGGAAAGACATGGTCGAACTTTGTGAGCTGGAGGATGCTTCTGGGAGCATCTTCGGTCGGCCAGACGAGAACGACCTCGCCTGATGCGACGCGGGCATGTTTGAGTAGGCTCACCAGCATCGCCATACCAGCGCTATCGATAAACGGCACTGCCGAGAGGTCGAACACGAAACGGTTGGCCCCCCCCGCCACCAGAGCATTCAGGCGCTCGCGCAGCTTCGGCGTGGTGGAAATATCGATCCGCTCGTCTGTTGTCACCACGGCGATCTGGACGATATAGTTATGGACAGTGATTTCCATTGAAATTTTCCTATCTTTACGGACAGTGATCACTGCTACGGGCGTCGTGCGGTAGGTACGCCACGAAAGCAGGCCGTTGAGAAGATGACATTAAGTTGAGAACCCTCGGGAGGAGCGAACGATAGGGGGCAACTCAGTAAAAACGGCGGCGCGGGGTGATAGAGAAAAAACGCGACGAACCGCACGGTTCCACTTCTTCGCTGCCGCCTTAGAGAGAGAGTGACAGCGTCGAATCTTAGCGTACGATACTATGCTGGCTACGACCAAGCCACATACATGAACAAAGGGTGACAAACCTCTGAGGCTTCCTGATCCCATTTTTGCTAAATCAGCGTATCATGATCGGTGCCGACCAGTAACCGTTTGTGATGATCGGCAGAAGGAGTAACCATCATGAGTCCTACGCTGTTAGAGGCAGCCATCGCGATCATCCTGATTGTCGTGGCCTGGCAGCTAGGGCTAGCCCTCGCCCCCATCGTCATTCGTGAACTGCGTGCGATGCGGCAGTCCCTCGACGAAGTGAGCGAAGACTCCCTGGCCCCTCCCGTTCCGACGTCAGTGGAATCTGAACACCCAAAGAAGGAGGCTTCCTATGAGCCGCAGCAGCGTCCCTAGTCGTGGTCTTGGCAGGATTGGCACCCTTGTGATTATTGCCGCGATTGCCATGGCGTTGCTCGGCATTACCTCTGCGTCATGGCGCAGCATCCAGCCGGGCTACGTCGGTATCGTCTTCGATAAGGCCAGCCACGATGTCACCGCCGGTGCCCTGGAGCCGGGGTGGGCCTTCATTAACCCGCTCACCCAGGCCATTCAGGAGTACCCCGTCACCATCCAGAACTACGCGATGGTGCTGAAGAGTAGCGAGGGTTCGACCACCGGCGACGACAGTATCAAGATCCAGAGCAGCGAGGGCCAGCAACTTAACCTCGACGTGGTGATCCAGTACCAGGTCATCCGCGACCGGGCCGGACAGCTCTACCAGGACTGGGGCGGTGCCGACATTGGCATCGTGGAGGATCGGGTGGTGCGCCAGTACACGCGCACGCAGGTACCTGCCATCGCTGCCGGTTACACATGGGAGCAGATTGTCTCTAGCCAGCGTGCCGAGATGACCACCAAGATCACCGAAGTTCTGCGCACGGAGTTTGACCGCCGCCATCTCAATCTGATCTCCTTCGGCATCCGCGAGGTTCACCTGCCCGACACGCTCCAGCAGGCCCTCAACAACAAGATCCAGGCTCAGCAGCAGGCCGAGCAGCAGAAGTACCAGTTGGAGCAGGCCCGGATCAAGGCCGACCAGGACAAGGTCGTGGCTCAGGGTCAGGCCCAGGCTCTCCAGGCTCAGGCCGAGGGTGAGGCCGCCGCCACCCGCATCCGCGCCGAGGCCCAGTCTGAGGCCAACCTGAAGCTCGCTGCGAGCCTTACCCCCGCGCTCATCCAGTACGAGCAGCTTCAGCGCTGGGATGGCAAGCTGCCCGTGTTCACCGGCGGTGCCACGCCGCTGATTAATGCCTCTAGCATCATTAGCGGCACGACGACGCCGTAGCGGTAAGATCCAGCCGCCGCGCAGCCCCTCTCCCTCACGGGGAGAGGGGGCTGGGGGTGAGGGCTGCGCGGTAATCACGCGACTTTGCAACAGCCCTACCAGCGTTGTGGGGGTTTGGGGCGCACAATCGCACCATGAGATATAATGGGCAGAATCCGTTCGCACTTTTATGCGCCCAGGGCTTGCTATAACTATGAACGAGCGTATCTACGTCGCCCTTGATGTTGAGACCACCGGACTTCGAGCTGGCGAGGACGAGATCATTGAAGTCGCGGCGGTGAAGTTTCGCGGCGGCGAGATCCTCGAACGCTACAGCCAACTCGTCCGCCCACACCAGCCACTGCCCCTCAAGATCACCCGCATGACCGGCATCACCCCCGAAGATGTGGCCGCCGCCCCGCACTTCAATGAGATCGGTGCCGATGTCGCTCGTTTTGTCAAAAGCTACCCCCTCGTTGGTCACTCGGTGAGCTTTGACCTGGGTATGCTTCGGGCTCAGGGCGTGACCTTCAACCAGGCGGTTTACGATACCTTCGACATGGCGACCCTGCTCATGCCCCAGATATCGGTCTATAAGCTCGCATCCATCGCCGAGTACCTTGGCATCCCACACCCCGCCGACCATCGCGCCCTCAACGACTCCGAGGTGACAGCGCAGGTTTTCACGTACCTCTTCGGTCTGATCGAGCAGATCGACATCCGCGATCTTAAGGAGATCAGTCGGCTCACGGCACGGATCACGTTCCCTCTGCGCGATCTCTTCGAGGACGTTCTGCGCGACCGGGCCAGGAATATCTTTGTGGAGGGTTCTCGCTCTGCTGCGCACTCCGCCGCCGTCGATGTGGACGAAGACGAGGACGTCTCGTTGTTGCGCCCCACCACCGACACTAGGCCGATCCGTACCGACTCGCTGCAGCCCACCGATGATACCAGGCCGATCAACCTCGATGTTGTGACCCAGTTTTTCGCCGCCAATGGTGCCCTTGGCCGAGCTTTTCCCGGCTACGAACTGCGCGAACCACAGGCCGAGATGGCTCGCGCCGTCGCCCAGGCGTTCAACGATGGTACCCCGATGATTGTCGAGGCGGGCACCGGGACGGGGAAAAGTTTGGCCTACCTCGTCCCCGCCGCGATGTTCGCCGCCCAACGCGGCGAGCGCGTGGTGGTCTCCACCAACACGATTAATCTCCAGGATCAGCTCTTTTTTAAGGACATTCCTGACCTCCAGGGGATCATGATCGATGACTCCCAGCGCCCAGACCGGGTGATCGGCGCAATATCGCACGAACCACCCTTCACCGCTGCCCTGCTCAAGGGGCGGAGCAATTACCTCTGCCTCAAGCGCTACTACGATCTGCGCCGCAGCGAGACGCTTACGCCTGAGGAGGTGCGTGCCTTGCTCAAGGTGCAGTTCTGGCTGCCGAACACCGCCAGCGGCGATAAGGCTGAGTTGCTGCTGATCGACCGTGAGGCCGCCGCGTGGGGCCGGATCAATGTCACACAGGAGACGTGCATCGGCCTACGCTGTAAACACTTCCACGAATGTTTCTTCTTCCATGCCCGTCGCCAGGCTGAGGCCGCCCATATTGTGGTGGTCAATCACGCCCTGTTGGTCGCTGACCTTTCGGTTCAGGCGAATGTGCTGCCGCCCTACGATCACGTGATCATCGATGAGGCCCATAACCTAGAGGATGTCGCCACCGACCAGTTCAGCTTTACCGTCGATCAGGCCGCCCTGATCACGTTTCTCGACGACCTCTACCTAGAGGGCGGTGCCCAGGCGGTGAGTGGCCTGCTTTCCGATCTGCCAAGCTATGTCAGCGTGAGCGGTGTTGAGCAGGCTCAGCGCGAGAAGATCGTACATATTGCGCAGCAACTCCAGGCGTCCCTCGTCCGCGCTCGCGTCACCGTCTACGAGTGCTTCAGCCAGCTCGCGAGTTTTGTCACCAGCCAGACCGAGGCCAATCAGTACGACACCCGCCTGCGCCTGACCCTCGATGTGCGTAAGAAACCGGCCTGGATCGCCATCCAAGAATCGTGGCAATACCTGCTCGATAGCCTTGCCGCTATCGGCGATGGCCTTGTAAAGATCAGTGCCTTGCTGGTCGATATGGCTAATGCTGGCATTCCCGACTATGACGATCTACTTCTGCGGGTCAATTCCCTTAGCCGTTTCACCCTTGAGACGCGCACGCACACGAGCCATATTATTTTTGGTGATGAGCAAAGCATCTGCTGGCTCGCTCACGACCGTCTGCGCAACGCGCTTGTCCTCACGGCGGCACCCCTCAGCGTCTCTGGGCTTCTTCAGACAACGCTCTTCGATCAGAAGCGAACCACCATTCTTACCTCGGCCACCCTCACAGTCGAGGGCAGCTTCAACTTTGTGCGCAATCGCCTTGGGATGCCCCCTTCACCGGAGTTGATGCTGGAGAGTCCGTTTAACTACGAGCAGCAGGCTCTGGTCTTCATCCCTAACGACATCCCCGAGCCAAACCAGCGTGGCTACCAGCAAGCTGTCGAGCAGGCCCTGGTTGAGCTGTGCAGCATCACTGGCGGACGTACCCTGGCCCTCTTCACGGCCAACAGCGCGCTCAAGCAGACCTACGCCGTTATCCAGGAGCCCCTGGAGGAGCAGCAGATCGTCGTCCTTGGCCAGGGCATCGATGGATCGCGCCGCTCATTGCTGGATCGTTTCAAGGAGTTCCCACGCACCGTGCTTCTCGGCACCAGCAGCTTCTGGGAGGGCGTAGACGTGGTAGGCGACGCGCTCTCGGTGTTGGTGATCGCCAAGTTACCCTTCGCCGTGCCCACCGACCCGATCTACGCTGCGCGTAGCGAGCTGTTCGACGACCCGTTCGGCGAGTACAGCGTACCCACGAGCATCCTCAAGTTCAAGCAGGGCTTCGGTCGGCTCATCCGCTCGCGTGAGGATCGCGGCATCGTGGTGATCCTCGACAAGCGCCTGATTTCCAAGCGGTACGGCCAGCAATTCCTCGCCTCCCTGCCGCACACCCGCGTTCGCACCGGGCCGATCAAGCAACTCCCTGCCCTCGCTGCTAAGTTTCTGATCTAAGGTATGGTTCAAAATGAGCATATTCAGCTTGACAGTCCTGCGATGACGCGACGAAGCGATGAGGCGATGAGGCGATACGGAGCGCCTCACCGCGTCATCGTTTCGTCGCTGAATTGTCACGCTGGTTTGAACCATGCCTAAGGCATGGTTCAAAATGAGCATATTCAGCTTGACAGTCCTGCGATGACGCGACGAAGCGATGAGGCGCTCGTATCAAGTCCTCGCGTCCTCGCCTCGTCGCTGAACTGTCAAGCTAGATTGAA